>PKWS01000176.1 GCA_003132105.1 Desulfosporosinus sp. | reverse complement strand
TCCGGAAGGAATTCCCGGCTAAATTAACAGCCTCGACTCCTGCCGCCACTTCAACTCTTCCTTTCTCTATCACTCCGACGGCACGTTCCGTTTCTCGTTGAATATTACCAATTAGGGTAGCTATCTGAGTTGCAGACGTCGCTGATTGTTCCGCCAGCTTCCTTACCTCTTCAGCGACAACTGCAAATCCTCTCCCCTGTTCGCCCGCCCGTGCGGCCTCAATCGCTGCATTTAAAGCCAATAAATTGGTTTGGTCGGCAATACCTTTTATCACATCAACAATTTGCCCGATCTGTTTGGATTGGTCTCCCAACTGAAAAACGACTTCAGCTGTTTGGATCGTAACTTCACGAATTTGTTCAATTTTTTGCACTGCATTTTCTGCCTGGCGAGCTCCCAATTCAGCAGCCTGTGCTGCCTTCTCACTACTTTGATTGACGATCTCTGCATTTGCTGCTACCTGTAGTGCACTTGCAGACAGCTGTTCAATGACACCACTGGTATCCCCAACTGATATTGCTTGGTCAGTTGCACCAGACGCGAGTTGAGTTAATGTCTCAGCTACTTGTTCACTTGCAGCGGTCGCTTCCTCTGCCGCAGCGGATAATTCTTGACTCGTTGCCGCTACACTCTCAGACTGGATTAAAACTTCTCCAATGACTTCTCGTAACGACCCAACCATCTGACCTACTGCTCTGGATAAAACGCCGATTTCGTCTCTATTTCTGATATCGGGCATTTTAACGTTTAAGTCTCCATCAGCCACGGATTGAGCGACCTTCGTCACTGCAGCAAGAGGCTTGCTAATATGTCGTGCCAGCATGATCGCCAAAATCGCCCCCCCCAACAAGGCAATTGCAACAATAATGATAAGGAGCTTCAAAACAGAACTTTCTGTAGTCTGAGCATTCACGACAGCTTGGGTTCCACCTATAGCCATTGAGTTCATTTGAGCTTCCATATCTTTGAGGACCTGCTCAAAACTTACTTTGCTCTTTTCTGTTAATATTTGTTTGGCCTCAACATCCTTACCTTCTCCTACTAATTGCCACACCTGATCAGCATCTGTCATATAAGTATTAAATGATTTCAGCATGGCCTGAGTTCTTACTTTTCCCTCCGCACTTGTAACGTACTTATTATATGTAGCAAAATCGTTCTCCCATTTGGTTTTAAAGTTAGCGAAATTAGCTTTACTGTCCTGGAACGTTTTCCAATCGGCACTCATTGTAAATCCTAACAAAAGAGTGTGGCGAGTGTCTTCTGTATCCTCAACCACTTGCGCCAAGGCACTTGTTCCTTTCAACCAATGCCCACCTAAATCTTCCGCTGCCGAATTGATCTTGTTTGCGCCGTAATAACCAACGCCCCCTACAAGCAGAGTTAGTAACAGGACAACCAAAAAACCCAACAATAATTTAATTCGTATCCCGTAGTTCATATCAGTCTTCGAAGTATTTATCTTATTCATTCTTTTCACTCCTAAACTATGTTCATCTTGCAGTTTCTTGCATAATTAAATGAGCATCAGTTAACGTTTTGTAATTAACAATACATTGCGAATAATTCGACATAAATTGTACGAATCCTCTTTAATTCCGTACAACTCTACGCTCTCACTGAAATTTCTTTTCCAGCGAACTCGCTTCGCTCGATGATTCAGTGGGGGTATCCTCCCCCACTGAATTTAGAAGGTATAATAATGAAGTGTGCGAATTCAGCTCCCACTTATAGAAGCGGGAGACTTCTTATGACACTTGGTTAAATCTTTCAAAGTATGCTATCCCTGAAAAGAGAGTCTTTCACCCGCAAAACGTGGTGAAAGACTCTCTTTAATATAAACTATATTGGCGAAGTGGATTCTTAGTAACCCGACCTTTCCATCGCTCGGCTAATGAAGTCCCCTAGATGGTTAACTCCCCATCATATGATGANNGCGACCTTGTTCCCTTGCGGCCCTGCAATGAAGGAAGAGCCATAGAAGGTGATCCTGGAATCTTCGTCCTCCTCAACCCCAATCCGGTTTGAGGTAACCACCGGAATCAGGTTTGCCGCGGCATGCCCGAGCATACAGGTCTGCCAATGATCCTTGGAATCGATGGACCCATCTTGGGGCTCAGAGCCAATAGCCGTCGGATAAAAAAGCAATTCAGCACCCATTAAGGCCATACATCGCGCGGCTTCAGGATACCATTGATCCCAGCAAACTCCGACCCCGATTTTTCCGTAATGAGTGTTCCAGACCTTAAACCCAGTATCCCCCGGGTTAAAGTAAAANNTGGTTTTTTTTCTCATAGAAGCTGATTGGCAACACCACCTGTAGCTCTTTTGCCACTTGTTTAAAATGCCGAACCGCTTTATTTTCTTCTAATTCCGTTGCATAGACGTAATAATCGGATTTTTCTTTTTGACAGAAATACGGGGTTTCAAAAAGCTCTTGTAGCAATATAATTTGAGCGCCCTTTTTTGCTGCTTCCCTAACCAGTACGTCCGCCTTTCCAATGTTTTCATCGATGCTTCCAGAACAGCTCATCTGCGTAGCCGCCACTTTTACGTTTCTCATGCAACCCCCTCTGGCATCTGCTGGGTTGTACAATGCACATTGCCGCCCTCCCGGATAATCGCCATGCCATTAACCGTGCGAATCCGTCTTTCTGGGAACAGTTTACCCAACACCTGGACAGCTAAGCGGTCGGTTTCTGCCGCTTCACCCCCGAAAACGGGCAAAATTAGGCCCCCATTGACAAAATAAAAGTTCAGATAACTCAAGGTGTAGCGCGTATCAGTAGCTGTATCGCACAATTTCGGTGGCTGTTGGATAGGGATTAGTTCGAATTTTCTTCCTAGGGCATCGGTTTCCTCACTTAGAATCTTCAAATTTTCTTGAGTGCTCACATAATTTTCGTCCTTAGGATCGTCACAAATCTGAATCAGAATTTTACCGGGTGCCACGAAACAGGCGATATTGTCAATATGGCCGTCTGTCTCGTCCCCGTCTAACCCGTTTTTCAGCCAGACTACTTTCTGAACATTCAAAAATTTCTTTAATTCCGTTTCAATCTGTTTTCTCGTTAGTTTCGGATTTCGATTGGGATTTAGGAGACACTGCTCCGTGGTCAGAAGCGTCCCCTCTCCGTCCACATGGAAGGAACCCCCTTCCATCACAAGGGGAGCATCAAAGCGTTTCAACCCGGCAGAGTTAAGAATTTGAGGAGCAACCTGATCATCTAAATCCCACGGCGCATATTTACCGCCCCAAGCATTAAACTTCCAATTGACCCCTGCAACTACCCCTGTATCATGGATCAGAAACGTCGGCCCATTATCCCGTAACCATGCATCATTATGGTCAATACAAAGAAATTCAATCCGATCGTTCTGGAATATTCTGGAGAGCTTTTCCGAATCAGCGGGATTCGCTACAACCGTCACAGGTTCAAATTCAGCAATAGCCTCGATCATTTCGGCATAGCCAAGACAGACCGTGTCATAGTCCTCCTGATAACACATAGACGACTGAACCGGCCAAGAAATATAGGTGAGTAAGTGCTTGACCCATTCTGCCGGCATTTTATAGTTTAGATCTGTAGGATACATTGCGTTCCCTCATATTCTTTTGTTTTGAAGTTCTTATTCTTATTCTACTCCTTTTTGTAATACTATAGTCTATTCACTTCATTAAGATTTTTACTCCAAATTTTCTGTATAAGGTCTAACTTTAGACTTCTGTCTGAACGCTAAAACAATGAGCACATTTCGGGCAGGTAACTTCAATAGTACCTTTTTTTATGGGCACTCGCATTTTTTTTAAACATTTTTCATCTGCCTAGCCACTTATCAATAACTTAGAAAAGCAGTGGATTTGTCAAGAAGAAGGGACCCTAATAGTGAAATAGCAGGATCCCTTCTTCTTAAATTGGCACTACTTTCCGGGTTTAATCAACATGCCATTATTCAAATGATTCATAGAACCTACGGCATCTATCACAGCTAAGATTTCTATGAATTGTTTGTCCGTGTATCCAGCATCACGAAGCTGTTGGGCATACATGGTGATACAAAACTCGCAGTTGTTAAGAACGGAAATGGTATAGGCTAAGGCCAGTTTTGTTTTCAATTCCAAGGCATCCGATCCCATCACCACATCCATCTTATTAAGTACGACTTTGAAATATTCCGGATGGTTGGCCAGAGCCCGCATAGGAGCGGGTACTTCACCGTATTTTTCTTCTAATTTGAGGAAGATTCCTTTTAACTCTTCAGGAACATTATTCTTATCGAGCAATTCAACAACATTGGCCATTGCTATGTACCTCCTTCTTTTCATTTGCCTTAGTATATCCCTTATTAATCACCAAATCAATTTTACAAAAACGGCACAAGGGACTTGGCATAAACGAAGTCCCTTGGGTATTGTTATAATACGCTCACTGAGCTTTTGCTGGAATTGGCCCCCGTGAGAGAGCAATTTTACCCGTTCGTACAATCTCGATAATTCCATGATCTTCTTCAAGCACTTGGCATAGGGCATCTATCTTTGTTTCGTCACCGGAAAGTTCGATAACCATCGTCTCCCTGCTAACATCGACAATACTTGCCCGAAAAATCTCGACTATATTGATAATATCTGACCGTGTATTGACACTTGCTTTGACCTTAATCAACGCTAGCTCGCGTTGAATCGACTCTACGGCCGTAAGATCACTAATTTTAATGACATTCACTAATTTTGACAATTGATTAACAACCTGTTCCTGCTCGATCTCATCCCCCTCAACCACAATCGTGATCCTGGTTGTAGCAGGTTCCTCCGTGTACCCGGCCGCAATACTTTCAATATTAAAGGCCCTCCGACTAATCAGTCCAGAAATATGAGTTAAAACACCCGGTTTATTTTCGACCAAAACAGCGAGTGTATGTTTCATCCGTCTACCCCTCCAAACATCATCTGATCCAGCCGAGCGCCCGACGGAACCATAGGCCATACATCCAATGCTTCTGGAATCCGAATATCCACGACTACCGGACCCGGAGTAGCCAACGCTTCTTCAAGGACCATGCCCAGTTTCTCTGCTTTAGTCACCCTTAAACCAGTCACACCCATCGCCTCGGCCAATTTCACAAAATCAGTGTGTCCTTTGAGACTTGTCTGAGAATAACGTCCACCGTAAAACATTCTTTGCCACTGAGCGACCATCCCTAAAGACTGATTATTAAAGATCAGTACTTTAACTGGAAAATTATAATCCGCTGCCGTAGCCAGTTCCTGGCAATTCATCATAATCCCGCCGTCACCGACAAACAGGATAACCGTTCGATGAGGTAACCCACATTGCGCTCCTAGAGCAGCGGGAAGACCATAGCCCATCGTCCCGAGCCCACCTGATGTAAGGAACGAGCGTGGATTTTTAAAACCGTAGTATTGCGCAACCCACATCTGATGTTGTCCGACATCGGTAACAATCACAGCATCCCCCTGAGTCAACTGACTGACTTTCTCAACCACCGCTTGGGGCATGACAAGATCTGTATCCTGCTTGTAAGTTAAAGGCTTTTCTCGTTGCCAGAAGTGGACTTTCTCTGTCCAAGAACGAACCTG
>PKWS01000099.1 GCA_003132105.1 Desulfosporosinus sp. | reverse complement strand
CGGCCACCTTCGCTGAGACTTGGCGCCAGCCAAGTTTTCTTTATGTTCATACAAAGGTCTATTTCCTTAATGCCCAACATAACTTCCCCTAAAAGGGTTGTCCAAAGTGGCGCGGAAGGGGAATGGGAATGGGGTACATGAGGCTTTCAGAGCGAATTCGAATTGTTGTTGTCTTGATGGTGGGGATAATGGCGATAGGTTTACTGACCTGGGGGGTGGGTAAGATCTATCTAGAACTTGTAGGGCAATCTAGCCGTAAGAAGGTTGAAACAGTGCAATATCGAAACAAAGACGCTAACCCGTTGACAGACAACGTTTTAGTCCTTCCAGAAGTGAAATTCTGGACTTGCCAGGTCGGGGTCTTTCAAAGCGAGAAAAACGCTCAGCTGAGAAAAGAGCAGCTTAAGGTGTTGAATCTTAATACAGAAGTGATCAGCACCAATCCTTGGACAATAGGGATTGGCTTGGGCCATTCTGCAGATGAGCTTAAAGGATTGCGAAAATCCCTTGACGATAAGGGAATTTCCGCCGTTGCAAAACAAATCGTACTTCCAGAGAGGTCATTTCGTGTCGCCGGAAATGGTTCACAGCTGACTGTGGAACTTTTAACAAACGTCAATACCATACTCCATGAGGGGTTGACAGTTGAAGCCTTGGAGAAAGAAAAGCAGGCCTGGAATGCCTTGGCTGGGGATTATCCGCCAAAAGAATTGGAAGGACTCCATCAGTTTTATAGTAACGTTCGCGAAAAAACTACACTGGAAGACCAAAAAACTTCCAGTATATCATTATTTTTTGAGTCTCAGAGGGTTATAAATAGACTTTCAGGTAAATAATACCTGTATAAATAACATTTATATTACAAATATTGCGTTTTTCCTTGTTAGTGTTATAATTAATAATCTATATAATTTACTAAATATTAGCTTAGAAATGAGGCGCCCATTTGAAAACTCTAAAAATTCCGGAAGCGACTATTATTCGACTTTCAGTCTACTCACGTCATCTGACTGAAGTCGATCGAAAGGGGATAATAACCACCTCCTCGGGAAATATTGCTGAAGGAGTTGGAGTTAGCCCGGCACAAGTACGCAAAGATTTAGCCTACTTTGGAGAATTTGGGACAAGGGGTGTTGGCTATAATGTCAAAGACCTTCGTCAACATATTTTGAGGATTCTTGGTTTAAGCGTTGATTGGAGTGTCTCCTTAGTCGGGGCGGGAAACTTAGGTTTGGCCTTAAGTACATATAAAGGGTTTAGGGATCGGGGTTTTATCATCACCAGTATTTTTGATGCGGATCCCCAAAAAATAGGAACTATGATCGGCAACGTGGAAGTGATGCCTATTGAGAAATTAATAGAGGTCACCAAACAAAACCACACACAGATTGGTATTGTGACCGTGCCTGGGGCAGCCGCTCAAGAAATCGCTGATAAATTGATTAAAGCGGGAGTGCAAGCCATCCTGAACTTTGCACCGGTGGTCTTGAATATACCTCCAGAGATAGAGCTTAGAAATGTGGACCTGACAGTAAATCTTGAAGTGTTGACCTTTAATGTAGGAGCGCAAAGATTCTAAGCTAAGAAACTTCCTCTGGCATGCTCCCTAAGTTTAGTAACTGTTGTACATCAATGGGTATGTGTCATATAATAGAGCTATAAGAAGTGTGTCTAGGGTCAATACACCGTGTGGGAAAAAATCCCCGTGGCAAGTTCTTAGGAACTGTCACGGGGATTTTGATTTATTTGCGTTAATGAAAGAGGGGAAGAAGCATGGGTCAAAGCCAGGGGAAGAGGAAAATTACGGTTTACGATACTACGTTGCGAGATGGAGCTCAGGGAGAAGGGATCCATTTTTCACCGCAAGATAAGCTAAGTTACGTAAAGCGAATAGAAGAGATGGGAAGTCTTTTTGTGGAAGCGGGTTGGCCAGGTGCAAACCCACGGGATGAGGAATTTTTCCAGCAAGCTCGTGACTTACACCTTCCCCATGCGCGCATTGCCGCTTTTGGGAGTACATGCAAAGTAAATGAGTCTCCAGGAAACAGCGAACTTCTGCTAAAGCTCCTGGCCTCAGGAGCGGAAACAATTACGATCTTTGGGAAGGCCTGGGATCTGCATGTCAGAGATGTCTTGCGGACAACCTTAGAGGAGAACCTGCGTTTGATTAGAGAGTCCGTTTCTTTTTTGGTTAGCCAAGGACGTGAAGTATTCTTTGATGCCGAACATTATTTCGATGGATTCAAGGAAAATCCTAACTATGCGCTGAAATGTATCGCCACAGCCCTTGATGCGGGGGCGAAAATCGCTATTTTATGTGATACAAATGGAGGAAGTTTGCCTGGAGAAATAGCCCAAGGGGTGAGGGCAGTGATGGGGNNAATTTGCACTCCAAGAACTAGGAATTCATGTCCACAATGATAGTGGTCTTGCTGTGGCCAATACCCTTGTCGCAGTTGAAGCTGGGGTGACTCAAATTCAAGGGACTTGGAATGGGTTTGGGGAACGATGTGGCAATGCCAATTTAAGTACTCTCATTCCTTTGTTACAGCTCAAAGGGGACTATACGGTCGTTTCAGATTCAGCCCTGTTAAAAATAACTTCCTTTTCTCGCTTCGTTGCCGAGCTGTCGAACGTAACCTTCGATGAGAAGCAACCGTATGTGGGCCGCAGTGCCTTTGCACATAAAGCGGGCATGCATGTGGATGCGATTCTCAAAAACCAGCGGACCTTCGAACACATGGATCCAGCCGGGGTCGGAAATGAACGACGTATATTAATTTCAGATCA
>PKWS01000183.1:3502-16309 GCA_003132105.1 Desulfosporosinus sp. | reverse complement strand
CACATGGTGAAGCCTAAGTTGGTTTATATTTCAAATCCGACAGAAATAGGTACCATATATAATAAAGCAGAACTGGAACAGATAAGCCGGATCTGCAAGGAAAACAATCTCTTTTTGTTCATGGATGGGGCTAGGTTGGGTTCAGCTTTGTGTTCAGGAGAGAATAACCTAGAACTTTCCGATCTGGGAAGACTTGTTGATGCTTTCTATATTGGAGGAACTAAGAGTGGAGCACTCATTGGCGAAGCACTAGTGATCTGTCGTGATCAGCTCAAGGAGGATTTCCGATTTCACATGAAGCAAAAAGGAGCCCTCCTCGCAAAAGGAAGACTCCTAGGTATACAGTTTGTTGAGCTTTTCAGAGACAACTTGTACTTCGATCTGGCCAGGCACGCAAATTTGATGGCAGGTTTGCTTAAGGATGCAATCAGTAAAGCAGGCTTTAAGTTCCTGGTAAACTCACCATCAAACCAACTATTTCCTATACTACCCAATCAATTGATNNTTAATAGCATTAATACGTGGTATAAATGTCGGGCGCGCAAAGCGCGTGGCAATGGCGGACTTGCGTGCGCTTGTCGAGGATCTTGGTTACAGCGACGTGCGTACCCTGCTCAACAGCGGGAATAGGTGTGATTTCATTACCGAACTTTGGCGGAACTGTTGACAGAAATATTGAGGGTCAAGTATACTGAATATAGAACAAACGTTCTCGGGCAGGGAGCGGTTCGCATGATCTCTACCTGCCCTAGAGATCTGTGAATAATCCTTCCCAAGCAAAGCAGTCGGCAGAAGCTGGCTGCTTTTTGTTTCGAGAACGTTTGTTGATCATGTTGAAAGGAGGCGAATTAGATGGCTGTTATTGCAAGTGCCAAAGACTCCTTGATGGTGGTAACCTATCAAGCGGGTTTAACTGCTCAAGGCTCTCCCAAACTCAGTCAACGTAGTTTTGCGAATGTAAAATCTGCTGCTACCGACCAAGAGGTCTATGATGTGGCTACTGCCCTTTATGGACTCCAAGATTACCCGTTAATCAGTGTTCGTAGGGAAAATCGGGTTGACTTGGCACAATAATCAGGAGAGTCAGACCCAATAAAAGAAAGGAGGAAAAACCATGGCTAGTATCAGCAAGAAAGTCTTGCGCATGACCTTTAAGAATGCCTTAGGCAGCTCAGTAAGCTTTACCTTACCAGAACCCAAAGCAGATTTGACTTCGGCTCAGATTGAAGCTGTAATGGATCAAATCATTGCGAAGAATATATTCCTAAGCACCGGTGGTGCACTCGTTTCTAAACGAGATATCAAGATTATAGATACGACTACCAATGACCTTTATGTTGCACCAGTAGCCTAAGCTTTGGGGGGAGGAGGACTGTTTTAATCCTCTACTCCCCCTTCTTATATAATCACTTGTTTGAAAGCACTCGCATAGACCATTAATTGAGACGTCACAGAAAGGAATCCTGGTCATTATGTAGCTTGCCACTTGGTTCACCTGGGGTAAAGAAAAGGTCTGAGCCTCACAAAGCTAACTCGGCGGAACATGCTAGTGAGCCGTCATTTATTGTCGTTCTGCGTAGGTTCCAAGTATCGCGAACGACAAGTTCCGCTGAGTAGAGGTGCAACCGGAATGCGTCTATATGCCTATGACCGCGTTGATATACTGGAGAGATGCTACTGCTAAAGTTGCTGAGATAAACCTTTCTAATTCAATATCATGGTCTTGACACGCTCGTACCTAAACGTATGAGCGCGTTTTTGATTTGAACATTCAAAAACTCTATCCAGATCCATAAATTTGTGAAATTGTTGATCCTTGCAGAATGCGCAAAAAAGAACAAAGGAAGGCTAATTTATAGTATAATTAATAATATAAAATACAATAAAATGAATTATTCATTCTATGTCTGGTCAAGGTTGATGCTGATAACTCTGCAATCGTCTCGTCACCTCCTGGGCAACGAAAGAGGATGCTATATTAGCCTTTATTGAGGACACGAAAAATGCACTTTGGGCAGACAGAAATATTGAAGCAAATTTGTTACTGAATATGATTAGATAATAAAACGCATATAACCCGTGAAGTTTGGAAGGAAGGGCTCGTTATGCTAAAAAAGGAGTATTTATTGGATGAAGAAACATGGAAAAAGCTTATTGAGTTAGGTACACTCCAGAAATATACGATTGGAGATGTTATCTTCTTACAGGATCAACCATCACTAGGACTCGTCTGCTTAAAGCAAGGTAGAATAAAGACTTGTATAATTTTCCCTAATGGTAATGAAAAGTTATTGACCATCCTAGATGCGCCTTGTATTTTGGGAGAAATCCCAATAATCGACGGCGGAATGAATACCTGTTCATCAATTGCGCTTAATCCAACAGTAATTGTGTTTATTCCTAGAGAGAAAGCTCAGGAATTTATTTCAGAGAATCTGAACCTATACGTGGTGATTATGAGGATTATGGCAAAAAAAATGAGATGGATGCATGTACAAGCGGATGCAATGTTATTTTGTATACCTCGAAGGCTCGCCTATCTATTATTAAACTACAATGACTATGGAATATTCCCCAATAAAGATATGGATGAAAAACTGATTATCACGCATGATGATCTGGCGAGCTTGCTTGGAACGACAAGACAGCTTATAACAAAATATCTAAGTGAATTCAGCAAGTTAGGGCTCATTGAAAAAGGAAGAGGTCATATCACCATTAAGAATTACGAAGGACTAAAAAGAATCAGTGATTCAGATGTGAAAAATAAAACTCGAAATTTACCAGTATGAACCGTTCACGCCATCCCTATATTAACAACAGTTGCGTACTTATGACGGAATGTGCATACATTCATTAGGCAGTAAACGTCTCTAAGTTAAAGGGGCGTGTTGGGGGTAAAAGGGGGATACAATAAAATGATCAAAGTAGAACATAAGTTAGAAGGGAATATGACGATAGGAAATATATGGGAGGCGTTATCGGAGTTAGGTGATCACCAGGAGTTTAATTTTGGAGATATTATTTATAAACAAAATGAACCATCTAGAGGATTGGTTTATTTCCAAGAGGGAAAAATAAAGCTCTACACAATCTTTCCTGACGGTATGGAAAGAACCATTTGTATGGTGGGGTCACCCCACATTTTGGGGGAAACTTCTGTATTTGATGGCGGTAAAAATATCTGTACGGCTATAGCTCTGGCCAAAACCAAAGTTGTTTTTATTTCCAGAGAAAAAGTCCAAGCGATTTTATTGTCTAATCCTAATTTTATGTATGTGATAATGAGTGCTTTGGCTAAAAAAGTTAGGTATATGCAGGTTCAAGTGGAGGATGCTGCATTTAGACTTCCTCAGAGGCTCGCTCGCCTATTATTAAGCTATAACGACTACGTGGAATTCCCCAGAGAAGAACACGATTTAAGGCTAATTGTTACGCACGATGAATTGGCCAGTTGTTTGGGAACGACAAGACCCAAAGTTACAGAACATTTGAACGAATTCTATAGGCATGGATTAGTTGAAAAAGGAAGAGGATTCATTAGAATTAAAGATTATGAAGGATTAAAACATATCTCTGGTAAATTTAGTAATGTCTAAGAATGAGGTAACGAGGTCGGATTTTTTCTGACCTCGTTTTTTTGTGGAAAAAAGCATGGTACCTAAAAGGACATTGCTTTTAATAAGGAAGCCTTAAAATGAGATTATTAAGACAAATCGGAGTAAATAGAAAGGAGCAAAAGAAATAGTCGAAATTGCCAGTTACGTCTCGACATGGAAAGTCACCTTTATCAATGCATGAAAGGGAGTAATGGAATTATGAGTAATGTTAATGTCACTGGTATTATTGATAAAAGCAAAATGAATAAGTTTTTTCTGTTAATCTTTAGTATTTGTTTATTGGCAGTGATTTTTGATGGTTATGATATGAATGTTTATGGAACTACGCTTCCTTCGATAATGAAAGAACTGGCGTTGAATCCCACTCAGACCGGCTTTCTTGCAAGCACCGCCCTTGCTGGGATGATATTTGGTGCTATAATCTTCGGGATGTTAGCCGATAAAATCGGGAGAAAAAGGGTTCTTATGATAGGCATGGCGATATATGCCGTTTTTACGGGGCTGTGCGGTTTTGTCCATGACGTTAATGCTTTTGCAGTATTACGGTTTATTGCAGGTATGGGCATGGCTTCAATTTCTCCGGTTACTGCCAGTTTAGTATCGGAGTATTCTCCCAAAGCAATAAGAGGCATTTTAGTTACCCTTCTCATCACGTCAATACAAATCGGACAACTCGTCGCCACCTTGAGTGGGGTAATGTTAATTGGCAGCGTTGGTTGGAGGGCAATCTATTGGATCGCATTTACACCAATCGTTCTTGTTGCAATTGTTTATGCGTTTTTACCGGAATCCATGCTGTTCTATTTACAGCATGGTAAAACAGATAAAATCCGTAACACTTTAAAACGAGCCAATCCTGAATTTCATCCTTCTGAAGAAGATGTCTATGAAGTAAGTACTTTCAACAAAACAAAAGCAACTCTAGCTAGCCTGTTTCAGGAGGGACGTGCTTGGAACACGGTAATGATTTGGATCATGTTCTTCTGCAATCTGTATATTGCGTTTGGCGTACTGACATGGCTTCCCAAATTAATGACAATGCAGGGATATACTTTGAAATCAAGCTTGATGTTTTCGGCAATTATATCCGTGGGGGGAATCGTGGGTAGCCTTGTCGGAGGAGTGGTTGCAACCAAGATTGGCTTCAAGAAAGTACTCTTTGTGTATTACATCGCTTGTGCCATTATGATTAATCTTGTCATGATAAAAATGAGTTTGGGTTCATTTATAGCGATGCTAGCGATAACCGGACTATTTATAGGTTCGCAACAAAATATGCTTTATGCCTATGCCTCGAGCAATTACCCGGTATCAATTTTGGGGACAGCTCTTGGTTGGGGTTCTAGTTTTGGTCGGCTAGGCAGTGTCATAGCGCCTATGCTCATTGGAGTGCTAATGTCGGCAGGACTATCTGTGAGTGCGCTCTTCTCAACTTTTTCTGTTCCGGCAATCGCGGCGGCTATCGCAGTCTTTTTAATGAAAAAACCCGCTGCTATTAATGATGTTTCTAGTGCGCAAAAAGGTATAACGAATTGATGTATAACCTAATTTTCACAAAAGAAGGTGTCAAGATGAAAGAACTTGCTTTTTACGGGCGCGGCGGTCAGGGAGCTGTTACAGCAGCCAAAATTTTGGTAGCAACCTGCTTGAAGGATAATCTTTATGCTCAGGCAGTCCCCAGTTTTGGTCAGGAGCGAAAAGGTGCCCCGGTATATGCTTACAGCCGGATTTCCAATGAGCCGGTCGCAGCTCATACTTATGTTTATGAGCCAGACTGTGTGGTGGTTTTTGACTGGTCCTTATTAGATCTCGATATTAACTTCCATCAAGGTGTCAAACCAGGGAATATCCTTGTTGCTAATTTCACTGGATCTGTGCCTCAAGGTTTGAGCCAATACGCTAAGATCGGGTTTGTCGATGCCTGGGCTGTTACCCGAGAGGTGATTGGAAATGTGCCTCCTAATGCGGCCATGCTCGGCGCTTTGGCTAGGACTACGGGATGGTTTAACCTGGCTTCCCTAAAGGAAGCTTTGCAGGAGGCAATGCCCGGTCGCAAAGGAGAGCTTAATGCTGCCTGTGCTCAAACTACTTACGAAAGGACGTCGATCATGAGGCAATGCCCGGTCGCAAAGGAGAGCTTAATGCTGCCTGTGCTCAAACTGTTTACGAAAGGACATCAATCATTGATGACCTCTAATAAAGTGATTATCAAAAGAGAGGGCCCGTACGCAACAAAGGCAGCAAATGTCAAAACCGGCGCCTGGCGCCAGGTACGTCCCCAGGTAGACCTTGATAAATGTAATGGTTGCACAACGTGTACGAAATATTGTCCGACGGGTATTTTGGAAGTAGTGGACAAGAAACTTGTTATTGATTACACCTATTGCAAAGGGTGTGGCATATGTCCTACAGTCTGCCCGCGCCAGGCTCTTATAATGGTCCCGGAAGAAGGGGGTAGCAAATAATGCCTATAAAGAAAGCGATTGACGGCAATTCAGCAGTAGCTGAAGGAGTACGTTTGGCCCGAGTTCAGGTGATAGCTGCTTATCCAATTACGCCTCAGACCCCGATTGTCGAAACTATTTCAGAATATGTAAATAAGGGTGAATTGGTGGCAAAGTATATTGCGGTAGAATCAGAACACTCCGCTTTGAGCGCCGTTGTTGGTTCAGCCTTGGTAGGTGCCCGATCTTTTACGGCCACAGCCGGTGTAGGTTTAGCGTTAATGCATGAAATAACAGGTGTAGCGGCAGGAAGCCGTTTGCCACTGGTCATGGCTGTTGCTAACCGCTCTTTGCCGAGCCCGTGGTCTTTACAGACGGACCATTCGGACTCTATGGGTGAGCGTGATCAGGGCTGGATTCAACTTTATGCGGAGAACTGCCAGGAAGCCCTCGACCTGGTACTCGTGGGGTATCGTCTGGCTGAGGACGAACGGGTGCGTATCCCTTTTATGGTTTGCCTCGATGGTTTCTATGTCTCTCATACGACTGAAGTAGTCAGTATTCCTGACCAGGAACAAGTCGATCGGTATCTACCGCCCTATAGGAACCAAAACCTGTACCTTGATGTGGAGGAACCCTTTACGGTTAATCAACTCACTTCAGCCGATATTTTTACGGAAATAAAATATGAGCATTATCAGGCTCTCGAAAATTCTCTCCACGTACTGGAGGAAGTTGGAGCCGGATTTACTCACGAATTTGGACGTAACTATGGCGCTTTGGCTCAATATTCCATAGAGGATGCTGAGACCGTGATTATTGCCATGGGTTCAATAGCGGGTACAGTACGCCAGGTTGCCCAAGAGTTACGGGAGCAGGGGCAAGCCGTAGGATTAATTAAAGTAACTTCCTTCCGGCCATTCCCTAAGGCTCAGTTGAGGGATGCCTTAGATAAAGCCAAGAAAATTATTGTCATAGACCGTTCGGCAGGCATGGGCTCAGAAGGACCCCTGGCAATGGAAGTTAAATCCGCTCTCTATGGTTTAAGTCATCCACCAGCAGTTTATGGCTTTTGTGGAGGTTTAGGTGGACGGGATTTTAACCAGGCCACTGTTTTAAAGACGTTGGATAAAGCTAACGAATTACAGGCTGCAGGGGTTACCAATGCCGGAGGAATCTGGATAGATCTAAAGGAGGCCTAAACAAATGAAAACAGAAGCATTACTTTATAACGGCCTCACAACGTGTGAAGGTTGTGCTATGGAGATAGTGGCTCGCACCATGATGAAGGTATTTGGACCCCGCTCCATCGTTTTAACGCCTCCCAGTTGTTCGGCCATATTAACAGGTTATGGACGGGAGACGGGCTGGAAAGTTCCTTCCTTTCAATCAAACTTGGAAAATGTTGCTGCTTATATGAGCGGAATGCGGGCTGGACTAGAGATCCTGGGAAAAGAGGATATTCATATCGTAGGTCTGGCCGGGGATGGAGGTACAGTCGATATCGGCCTGCAGGCTCTTTCTGGTGCGATTGAACGCGGTCACCGTTTCATTTATATCTGCTATGATAATGAAGCCTATATGAATACAGGAATTCAACGTTCCGGCTCCACACCCCGCGGATCTTGGACGACGACAACACCAGGTGGTAAAAAAGAAGAGAGAAAAGATATTGTGGGTATGCTTTTGGCCCAGGGGATTCCCTATATTGCCACTGCTTCAACTGGGTATGTCGATGATTTAGCCAGCAAGTTGGAGAAAGCAAAAAATGTAGACGGCCCAAGTTATATTCATGTCAGTGCCCCCTGTAGTACAGGTTGGCGTTTCCCTGCTGCCGATACTGTTACTGTATCGCGATTGGCTGTCAACAGTGGGCTATGGCCGTTGTTTGAAGCCACGGACGGAATTATACATGTAACACGCAAGGTAGTTAATCTTAATCCCCTGGAAGAGTTTGTAAAAGCGCAAGGCCGTTTCGCCAATATGTCAGCCGAAGACGTAGCCAAATGGCAGGATGAAGTTACAGATAAATATAATCGCCTTTTGGCGAAGGAGGGACAGAGATGGAATTAAGCCAACATAAAGAGGATTTAACGTCATTAAATCCATTGTTTTACCCACAAAGTGTTGCTATCATCGGGGCTTCTGATGACCCGAGCAAATCGGGCTACCAGATTACCCGCAACTTGCTTGATTTGGGTTATGTCGGGAGTATCTACGCTATTAACCCGAAAAAGGATGAGGTGCTCGGTCTTAAGTGCTACTCTAATTTGTTGGCGATTCCTGAGCGGGTTGAATTAATAATCATTAGTATTCCAGCTTTTGGAGTGCCAGATGTACTGCGCCAGGCCGCGACACGTAAAGATGTGCGAGCAGCGGTAATCATAGCTTCAGGCTTCAGTGAAACTAAGATCCCGGAACGGATACAATTGGAAAAGGAAATTGTAGAAATTGCACAACAGGCCAATATCCGTTTAATGGGTCCGAACTGTGTTGGGGTCATGAATACGGAAAACCACCTTGATACTACCTTTGCCGCTGGCATCAAACAAGTGAGAGGCGGTATGAGTGTGATTTCCCAGAGTGGAGCCTTGGGTGCCTCCCTTCTGATGCTGGCAAGCTCTCAGCCTGTGCCTATGGGCTTTAATAAGTGGGCTCATGTCGGCAACCAATGCGATGTTAGTGTTTTAGAAATTCTGCGTTATTACGGCGATGATCCTGGCACTCATGTTGTTTCTATGTATATGGAGGGTGTCAATAATGGACGCGAATTTTTAAATGTGGCTGGGGAAGTCGCTCAAGAAAAACCGGTCGTGATTTTGAAAGTCGGGCGCAGTGAAACGGGTTCCAGGGCTGCTGCATCTCACACCGGGTCTTTGGCTGGTTCCGATGAAATCTATACAGCTGCCTTTAATCAGGCGGGTATCCTCCGCGTCAACAACCTAGAAGAGTTGCTCGATACGTCCAAAGCTTTTGCCATGCAGCCCCTTCCCAAAGGCAACCGAATTGCAGTACTGACTGAAGCGGGTGGACCGGGAATTATAGCCGTTGATGAGTTGGGCTTTGCCCCTTATGTACAAATGCCAGACTTCTCACCCGAAACAAAAGAGAAGTTGAAAAAAATTCTACCACCGATGGCCCTGGTGGATCATGTTAAGGGCTATGTTGATATGAGTGCTGCAGCCATGGAGGAACACCATGGGCAAGCACTTGCTGCTGTATTGGATGATCCAAATGTGGACGGGGTAGTATTTTTAAGTGTGCCGCCCACGTTCTTAAGACCTACGGCCTTAGCGGAGGAAGTAATTAAAGTATGTCGATCCAGATCCAACAAGCCGGTGACGGTCTGCTTGATCGGAGGTGAGTTCGTGCGGGAAGCCTCCCAGTTCTTGGAGCTGGAAGGAATTCCAACTTATGATGTGCCAGACAGGGCTGCCCGGGCAATGACCCGAATGGTTCAACGCGCACTTTACTTGCGAAAATTAGAAGTTTCAAAAGAAGCCACGGAAGATGATATCAAGGCTCCTGCTGGGGAGCGCGGACGGCTGGTGATTGCTGAGGCTTTAGCCACAGGCCGTAACCTCCTTGAACCGGAGGCTTGTCAACTCCTGAGTGATTACGGTATCAATACTACTCCGAGTTATTTGGTAAAAACTGTGGAGAAAGGCTTAGAAGCCGCCAATAAATTGGGTTATCCGGTTGTGCTGAAAATAGTATCTACTGATATTCTTCATAAAAGTGATGCTGGGGCAGTTAAAGTTAATATTCAGAATACGGAAGAGTTGCTCGCTGCTTATCAGGAAATCTTGGCTAACGTCCGCAGCTATAAGTCTGATGCCAGCATCGAAGGAATTTTGGTTTGCACAATGGCCAAGCCCGGCGTAGAATGTATTATCGGTGTCAAACGCGATGGTCAGTTCGGGCCAGTAGTAATGTTTGGCTTGGGTGGAATTTTCGTGGAAGTATTCAAGGATGTTACCTTCCGAGTGGCACCAGTTTCTTTGGCGGAGGCCAGAGAAATGGTACAGAGCATTAAGGGTTTCCCGCTGTTAAATGGTGCCCGTGGTCGTCAGGTTTGCGACACGGAAAGCCTGGCACAGATGATCGTAAATATCGGAAAACTGATGGAGGAATGCCCCGAAGTTTCTGAAATTGATCTTAACCCGGTTGCGGTGTATGAACAGGGGAAAGGGGCACTGGCCCTGGACGCCCGTGTAATCCTGGCTCAACCAGAATTAAAGGATGTAACGAAGTAACACAGGAAATATTTCTATAGATTCAGCCCTTTGTCATGAGAGACCTTGATTATAGTCCCACATATGGAAAATGAAGAGAAGACCGGAAAACACGGTGAAACGGGTTTCATGGTCTTTTTCTCGCTTCAAAGGGCAGCCCGTTTAATTTATTTCGTGTCGTTTGGAAAACAACGGTAAAAGAATTTTTAGAACGTGAGATATAGAATCGGAGGATTTATCGTGAAAAATACTTTAGGTAATTTGGACTTACAGGCCTGTTTATCTAAGTTAGAAAACGCTGGCCGTTTAACTCGGATTCAAAGTGAAGTGGACCCGGTTCATGAATTAGCGGGCCTGGCTCAAAAGTTAGAAGGTGGGCAGGTAGTATATTTTGAAAAGGTCAAAGGAAACTCTTACCCAGTGGTTACAGGAATGTTCTGGAATCGGGAAAATCTAGCGACTTTATTTGATTGTGACGCGGAACAGCTTCCTTTTATCCTATCCGACGCAGTAAGCTCCTGGCAGGAAAACCCCATCGTTCCTATAGTTATTGACGAAGCACCTGTACAGGAAATTGTCCAGACTACGCCCAATCTCTATGCTCTTCCAGTGCCTACCCATGCTTTAGAAGATGGCGGGCCATATTTTTCATGCAGTGTGGTATTAGCAAAGGATCCTGATACCGGAGTGCGCAATGCGTCAGTCCATCGCTGTATGGTTGTGGGACCAGACCGGTTAACAATGCTCATGGATGTGGGGCGTCATTTAAGAGACTATTATGAACGGGCGGAAGCGAAGGGACAACCTTTGGAAATCACGATCTCGAATGGAGTGGACCCAAGTGTCTATTTTGCCTCAGTTAGTCCAGGTTCGGCAGCTCCCTTGGACAAAGATGAACTGGGAATAGCCTGTGCTTTACGCGGAGGTCCATTGGAGCTATCCCGTAGTTTGACTGTGGGCGTTGAGGGAATAGCCAATGCCCAATTTTGCATCGAGGGAGAAATTCTACCGTATTTACGGGAATCTGAAGGAAAATTTGGTGAAGTCACCGGTTATTATGCTACTAAAGATGATCGTTGGGTCGTCAACATTAAAGCTATAACTCACCGAAAGAAACCTATTTTTCATACCCTTATTCCGGGAAAAGAAGTGTTCAATTCCGTTGGATTAACCGGCGAGGCCAGCATTTTTCGTATTGTATCAAGGCAAGTTCCGGGGGTTAAAGCGGTATACCTTAGCCATGGGGGATGTGGTTTCTACCATGCTATTGTCCAAATGGAACCTAAATACCCTGGCATGGCCAAGAATGCGATCATGTCAACTTTTGCAGCCTTTCCTCCTTTGCAGATCGTCACTGTTGTTAATCCTGACGTAGATATTTTTAATGCCGAAGAGATCCAGTGGGCAATGGCGACCCGGTTCAAACCTGATGAGGACACTGTCATACTTCCTAAATGCTTTAGCCATGAATTGAATCCGGCCACTGATCAAGGGTATAGTGCCAAGATAGGTTTTGACTGTACTGTGCCATTACCAAAATCTCCAATCTATGATCGGGTCAAAATGCTAGATGTAAACCTAGATAACTATAGTATAAAATCATAACTTGTGCGAGTAATCAGGAGTCTGATCATGAACCGAGGAATCATTGCAATTGACAAAAATACTAATCGCACCATACAATGCCAATATACCATGAGAAGGTATATTGGCACTTTTGTCATACAAGGGGATCATTCTTTTCGATTCCTTTAAGTGTTCTTACGAGAGAAGCAAGCAAGAAATTGCTGGACAAACAAGCCACTATTTTTGCCTATTGTCGGAGCGGAAATCGAATTTAATTGATCCTATTGGAAATCATTCGCCATAAAGGGGTCAAGCCGTTGTTAGCAGTCGGCAATACGCTGGCCGTATAAGACGGTTTCTGGCAAGAAGTGAATATTGAAATATGAAGATTGAAGATTGATTAAGAACGTGTAATAAAAGAGGACTCAGCCGCTGGATTTGGCTGAGTCCTCTAAAATATTCTGGCGGATTACCTTACAAGAATCCTGCGCGAGGGGTGTCCTTAGGAAAAATGGTAGGTCCAGAAAGATTCGCTCTCGAGCATGTGACTAAATGAGCTCTCGAACGACTGTTCCTTGAATTGACCCTTCGCGACACGTGCAAGAATTGCTTGTGATTGTGACCTGTGTGCCCGGATCGCGGCCAGCTTCACTTCAGACATGGCTGAAATGTCGTTGACGATATCCGGCGGGCCGAGCACTTTCTGACAGTCGCGAGCAAAAGCATGTGCGTAGACTACCGGGCGTTCCTGAACGGAAAGACGAGAAATAGCACGGATAGTCACTTCACCAAGAGCATTGTGATCCGGATGCACTGCATAGCCGGGATAATGGGTAAGGACTAGGGATGGTCGGACCTCGCGGAGGATCCGCTCAATTCTATCGGTCAATATTTCTGGGTCTTCAAACTCAATCGTTTTATCGCGTAACCCAAGTTTAATCA
>PKWS01000183.1:0-3472 GCA_003132105.1 Desulfosporosinus sp. | reverse complement strand
GCAAAGAACGGTTTTCCCATGTTGCGCCCCATTTGGCCCAGAGTAGCGCAGATATAAGTGACAGGTACGCCAGATTTGGTGAATTGCGCTATGGTTCCACCACAGCCAAACGTTTCGTCGTCTGGATGGGGGAAAACTACAAGAACGTGTTGTTCCATGAAATTCTTCCTCCCNNCTCCCGACTTTACTGTTCAAACGGGGACAAACTAAGTTCTAGAGCCACAGCTAGTCGTCCCTCTTGATCATGGCCAGCAAGCAATAACTTACCTTCTTGCTCCATCTCAAAATCCGTCAGTCCTTCGGCGTAAACCCAGCCGAGTTCTATCTTGAGCCCGACGCGGTACGGCCCGTCACCCGTGATGATCCCTCGTCCAAAGCAGATGCGACCATTGCGAATATACGCACCCACAGCCATGTTGCTTTCATGGCTATGGACAGCATAGGCTCCGTTGGTCGTCTCTAGGTGGAGGTATATTTCGCGGTTGAGAAAACTATCCAGCGCGAGTTGCACAGTCGACTTATCAATTGGGTTCATGAACTATCCACCACCTTAACTAATGCTTTTCCCCATTATATACTTTTTTTCTGTTATTAACACCGACGCTGCCACTTGCGCGAGCGGTCATTAATGAAATAACAGCTAACGTAGCAAAAAAAGTCTATCTCATTAGCACTTGTTTTTCAAGACACTGCATTGATCGTGACCATATGCTATGGTGTATTCGGGTTCAAAAGTGATATAGTTACAATTATAATGCGGAAACTACAATCGCTTGATGAAACGGCAGGGCTTAAAATGGAATACATAAGCGGAGTTGTCGAGAGAATTACATACGAAAATGAAGATAATGGCTTCAGTGTCATCAAAATAAAATCCAAGGGTTTTGCTGACCTCATAACGGTCGTGGGAAGCCTGGCAGCTGTGACTGTTGGATCAATCATTCGACTTAAAGGCGAATGGAAGATGGACAGCAAGTTCGGGAAGCAGTTTGTGGCGCAGGATTATCGTGAAACACTTCCGGCAACGGTTGCAGGTATTCAAAAATACTTGGGAAGCGGACTAATAAAGGGCATCGGGCCGGTGTATGCCAAGAGAATTGTTCAACATTTCCAAGAAGACACCTTGAGGGTGTTGGAGGAGGAAGCCGACTATTTAGTCAAAGTTGAGGGCATCGGACAAAAGCGAGTGGATATGATCAAAAAAGCATGGCAAGAGCAGAAGGAGATTAAGAATGTCATGCTTTTTTTACAAAGCAATGGAGTATCCACTGCCTTTGCTGTGAAAATATATAAGACCTACGGAAATGATAGCATCGAAATTGTGAAAACCAATCCCTATAAGCTGGCGGATGACATCTGGGGCATCGGCTTTAAAACTGCGGATAAAGTTGCCTTGCAGATGGGGTTCGAGAAAAACTGCTTTGAACGCTGCCGCTCGGGGATTGTGTATGTACTAAACGAACTCTCCAATGACGGACATTGCTATGGTACAAGAGAACAACTTCTGGAAGAGGCGGAAAAAATCCTAGAGATTGAGAAATCACAGGTTGATTCAACGCTGGATCGGATGATCGAGGAAAAGGTCGTCATTCTCGATGAAGGGGATGCTATCTTTTTACTGCCCTTTTATCACAGCGAGCTGGGAATAGCGAACAGAATGAAGGCTATTCTTTCTGTAGAGACTCTCTACACCACGACCAACGTGGATGGTATTGTCGAGATGATCCAAAAGCAGTATGACATTAGCTACGACGAAGTGCAAAAGGATGCGGTAAAGACTGCAGCGGCTTCAAAATTTATGGTGCTTACGGGTGGTCCAGGAACGGGAAAAACCACAACCACTTTGGCCATTATCAAGGTATTTCAATTACTGGGTGCTAGAGTATTACTTGCTGCACCAACAGGCAGAGCGGCAAAAAGAATGTCAGAGACCACAGAACTAGAGGCAAAAACCATTCACCGTTTACTAGAGTACAAGCCGCCTGAGGGTTACAAAAAAAATGCCGAATATCCCTTGGAATGTGATGTGCTGATTATTGATGAGACGTCTATGGTAGACACCATCCTGATGTACAACCTACTAAAAGCGGTATCCAATGAAACAGTGGTTATACTGGTGGGCGATGTCGATCAGCTGCCCTCGGTAGGAGCTGGAAATGTGCTGAACGACATTATAGACTCAGGTATCGTCAATGTCGTTAAGCTCACAAGAATATTTCGGCAGGCCCAGGGCAGTGCGATTATAACCAACGCCCATAAAATCAATCAGGGAGACTTTCCAGACTTGAAGGGTAATCGGACTAGTGACTTCTTTTTCATTGAAGAAGATGAGCCGACCAAGGTCGTCCAAACGATTAAGGAGCTTTGTACAAAGAGGCTCCCTGCTTTTTATAAAGTCGACTCGATCAACGACATCCAGGTGCTGTGCCCAATGCAACGGGGAGAAACAGGAGCGGTAAATCTCAATGTAGTTTTGCAGGAAGCACTGAACTCCTCCACCATTTCAATAAAATATGGTGGCACAGTCTACAGACTTGGCGACAAGATCATGCAGATCAAAAACAATTATGATAAGAACGTTTTTAACGGAGATATTGGAAGCATCACTGAAATTGACACAGAAGAACGAACCCTTGTCTTAAATTTTGATGGAAATTTCGTCGATTACGATGCAACAGAGCTTGATGAAATCGTTCTGGCTTATGCCACTACAATTCATAAGAGCCAAGGCAGTGAGTATAAGATCGTAGTAGCACCCTTAACGATGCAGCACTACGTGATGCTGCAGAGAAATCTTCTTTATACATGTGTAACTAGGGCTAAGAAAGTTTTTGTTCTAGTAGGTACAAAGAAGGCAGTTAGTATGGCAGTCCGCAATAATAAGACTTCGAAGAGGAATACCCGTTTAGCGGAGAGACTTTCGAAGTGTTCACTCGAAGCCATCGGATAAGTGGTTCATGCCATTGCAATTACTGATGCCAAGCTTCTTATATTCGGAGCAAGCCCACTAGAAATATCCCAGCAGGGGGTTGCCCCTTTGAGGGCAAACAAAAAAATTATTATTTGTGTCTACAAATTAAGACATGTAACTATTTGTGGACAGTAATGAGTTTTTTTTATTTAGTCCCTACGTCAAATATTCTAGCACAGGGGGTAGACACGTTTACTAAAGTATACACTAACAGCCATAATAGATATTTTATGGCTGTTAGTGTATACGACTGTGAACATATGCTTAATTTTAGTTTTTTAGAATTTCACAAGAACAAAACGGCCTTAACCCTTGGTATCAGAGTAATCAAAAAATTCATAATAACGTAAATAGTATAATGGCACAAGAATTGCATCACAATTCAGCCATATGTGACAATTTATGGGGTTTGTAATCCGAACATTAAGAAGGAGGAATAAGTATGAAGACAATCATGGTCATAGGGGCAGGACAGATGGGGGGCGGAATCGCCCAAGTTGC
>PKWS01000395.1 GCA_003132105.1 Desulfosporosinus sp. | reverse complement strand
ATCCAAAGGAAGCGGTAAATATTTAGGAGGGATATTTATT
Source organism: Desulfosporosinus sp. (assembly GCA_003132105.1). Lineage (GTDB taxonomy): Bacteria > Bacillota > Desulfitobacteriia > Desulfitobacteriales > Desulfitobacteriaceae > Desulfosporosinus. The sequence goes on along the minus strand of PKWS01000395.1, from coordinate 3,392 downwards.
TTACTCCGGACTAACACAAGTGCGGATAAAGAAAACCTGGCTTCTATAGAAGCCGCAGGCGCCGTCAGAAGCCTTTGGTTGCACTTATGTCACCCCAAAGTTATACTTTCTGGCTGGTACTAGATAGACCTTGTGACTAAAAAGTTGCAGGGTCTATTGTATTATATTGTAATTTTTGAGTGTATTACATACTCTTACTATTATTTTGTCATATTATCAGAGAGCATTTTAATTAAAGAGAAGGACTTTACATAAGTATATCGAATATGTAATAGGTTAATGTCTTAAAGAAAACTTGGCTGTTCGAGTCATGGCGCATTCGACACTAGACACGTCCTGTGTCGTCGCCATAGTTGCACTGATGCGCTGGCCNNCAGGACGTTCGAGATTAGAACATCGCCATGGATGGCTAGATGTCGTGATGGCCGAGTGTCTCTGTAACCAAGGATGGCGAGAAGAGACCCACCCCAAAGTTATACTTTCTGACTTGGTAGAACGGGAGACAAGGAGCGATAATATGGTTCCGGTAGAATTTTGCTTTCTGGAGAAACTAAACAATGTACAAATGCGTTTGCGCCAAGAGATAAATTTTAAGCCAGCTAGTTTTGAGGAATTAGTTCAGCTGGATATGGATGAACTCGATCGAACAGTAAATCCGGCGATTGTCTTAGCTGTAAGCCGGGCTTTTAAAGAACATGGACAAAAATCAGAAGCATTGGCTGGAATTATTCAATTCGTATTTATGGCTAACAAAGTCCACAAATTAATGAAAGATGATAGTGATATCTCGGAAGAGCTCCGGCAATTTCCGGTGCTTGTTGGTGATTTATTATATGGGAAGTTTTTTCTAGAACTATGCCGTGAGAAGCTACTTTCGTTTCTAGACCCACTGGCTCAAGTCATGGGAACGATGAGTGAGGGGGGGATTTGCCGATGGCTCTCCCATGACAAAAAACTAGGGTTAGCTGAGTCGCTTGAAATTATTGAAATGGAGAGCGCGTCATTAACAGCATTAGCAGCTCGTCTAAGTGCAGAACTCGCAGGGGTTTCAGTTCCTTTACAGCATCAAATTGAAGCTTTTGGCTGGGAATTAGGCTTAGCCTGGGGAGCATGGAAAGAACGTTTGGAGAATATCGAGGTTCAATCGATTCTTCAACGAGCGAATGCCATCTTAAATAAGATTTCGTCTGAGTGTCAGCTCCAGTTAAACCCCCTTCGCGAAGTGTACCTTTTCATGGAGAATCAGCTGAACACAGATTACAATCCCCGAGAGGCAGGATAATAACGAACGGAGTGGAGTATGCAAAAACTAAAAGTTTTTTCTGAAATGATCAAATTTGAACATACCCTCTTTGCCCTTCCTTTTGCGTATCTAGGTGCTTTTTTAGCGGCAAAGGGTGTTCCCACTCGTTTACAACTTTTCTGGATTACGCTGGCTATGATAGGGGCTCGGACTGCAGCGATGTCCTTGAATCGGCTGATTGACCGGCATATTGATGCACGTAACCCCCGGACAGCGCAAAGAGCGCTGCCAGCTGGCCGGTTAAAAGTGAAGGAAGTCTACCTTTATACAGTGCTCTCGTTCCTGCTCCTTGGCTACTCAGCGTACCAGCTCAATATTTTGGCTTTCTTGTTGATGCCAATCGCAGTTTTTTTTCTTGTCTTATACTCCTATACAAAAAGGTTTACTTGGTCCTGCCATATCGTATTAGGAATTTCACTGGGCTTGGCTCCGGCAGGAGCATGGATTGGGGTAACCGGTCATTGGGCACTGGCACCCATTCTTTTAGGGTTAGGGGTCATGACTTGGGTGGCGGGGTTTGATGTTGTTTATGCCTGTCAAGATGTGGAGTTTGATCGCCAAGAAGGGCTTCACTCAATTCCTGCAATTTTTGGCCTGCAGAGAGGTTTAGAGATTTCATCGGGGTTGCATATTCTTGCTCCCATCTTCTTCATCGCCGTCGGAATGGTAATGTCTATGAGTTGGCTGTACTATGTGGGTGTCGCGATTGCTATCGTGTTACTATATCGCCAACATCGCCTTGTCTCGGCAGATGACTTCTCGAAGATCGGAGTTGCATTTTTCGACCTTAATGGCTACTTAAGTCTCATGCTCTTTGTATTTTCAATCTTGGATTTAATNNACGAAAAGGAGGGGGATGCGCTTTGCCCTCGCTATTTGCTTCAAGTGAACTTTTTGACCTAATAGAAAAAGTCGAAAAGGGCGAACGATTAGATCATGACGCAGGTGTTCGCATGATGAATAGTCAAGATATCTTGGTTCTTGGGTATATGGCTAATATCGTGCGCGAACGAAAAAACGGTAATCAAACCTATTTTATTGTCAATCGACCTTTGAACTATACTAACGTCCAGGACGCAACGATGCTCTACGGGAGCATGGAATCCACGGAGGAACGGATTGACCAAATGTTACAGTTGCGGGCACTACAGGACCAAACCGGCCAGTTTCTGTCGTTTATACCGCTTTCCGAGTATCCTAAAGATGCATTATTAGACGGAACGATGGGTGTTGGAACTACAACGGGTATTGAAGACTTGAAGGTGCTGGCAATTTCAAGGATTTTACTTGATAATTTTGATCATATTAAAGCCTTTTGGGGCATACTAGGCCTCAAATTGACCCAGGTTTCTCTGGCGTTTGGGGTGGATTATTTAGAGGGTAACGTAGAAGTTATGACTAAACGNNGAGACCTTGAAAATCATAGAGAAACGTCTAGCTGGCGAACGGTTATCAATAGCGGATGGGATTAAACTATTTCAAGATGCAGATCTTCTTTCTCTGGGACAAGGGGCAGATCTCGTCCGAAAGCAGATGCATCCTGAAAAAGTGGTTACGTTTGTCATTGACCGGAATATTAATTATACAAATGTGTGTTCCTGTCAATGTAAGTTTTGTGCCTTTTATTGTAAACCAGGGGACCCCAACGGTTATATTTTGTCACAGGACGAATTACATGTTAAAATTAAAGAGACAATTGACGTAGGGGGGACTCAGCTCTTGATTCAAGGGGGATTGCATCCTGAGTTGGATTTAGAGTATTTTGAAAATCTTTTACGCGATATTAAAGCTCATTACTCCATTCACATTCACTCGTTTAGCCCTCCAGAGATATGGGACCTAGCGAATAAATCCAAGTTGCCTATTGAAGAAGTCATCTTACGCCTTAAAAATGCAGGCTTAGATTCAATTCCGGGGGGTGGGGCAGAAATCCTAGATGATCGAGTTCGTCATCTAATCAGCCCTAACAAAATAAGTTGGCAACAATGGATGGACGTGATGACTGCTGCACACAAGCTGGGCATGAAGACGACCGCAACTATGATGTTTGGGCATGTCGAGACGTTTGAGGAACGAGTTTTACATATCG
>PKWS01000232.1:11505-11727 GCA_003132105.1 Desulfosporosinus sp. | reverse complement strand
AAGGTAGACAACAGATGGTCTACAAACATGCAATTTCGACGGTCATGCCGATTCGCCCGATTAACTTTATGGCTGCGAGTACTGCAGAATCAACTGCGAATACTCAGGGCTAACACGAAATAATTAGGATAAGCTCGAAAGCATGAAGAACTAAGTTTGGTATTCTACCAAACTTAGTTCTTTCTATTGAATATACAACCCATTTATGATATATTAGAACTA
>PKWS01000232.1:8670-11388 GCA_003132105.1 Desulfosporosinus sp. | reverse complement strand
GTTCACTGGCAGGGAACAAAGATCAACATTATTGATACGCCGGGACATGCCGACTTCGGGGGTGAAGTAGAACGTGTCTTACAAATGGTCAATGGGGTGCTCCTCATTGTCGATTCTTTTGAAGGCCCGATGCCACAAACCCGTTTCGTTTTAAGAAAAGCTTTAGAGCTTAAACTCGTGCCTATTGTGGTCATCAATAAAATTGACCGTCCTGACGCTCGCCCGGATGAAGTAGTCGATGAAGTACTTGACCTCTTTATTGAACTTGGTGCTGAAGATGACCAGCTGGATTTCCCAGTCGTCTATGCCTCTGCGCGTGCAGGAACTGCAGGACTCACCCACGATTCTCTGGCAGACTCTTTAACGCCACTATTTTCCGTGATCTTAGAACACATTCCAGCTCCAGTTGTCGATCTAGAGGCTCCGTTCCAGATGCTTGTCACAACTCTGGACTACGACGATTATGTCGGAAAGATTGCTGTAGGTCGAATTGTTCGGGGAACCATCCATCAAAACGAAAATGTCACCTTAATAAAGCGCGATGGTAGTTTAGAACGATGCAAAGTCGGGAAAGTTATGATCTTTGAAGGATTGAAAAGGCAAGATGTTCTCGAAGCATCAGCTGGAGAGATCGTTGCACTTACCGGGCTTACCAGTTCTAATATTGGAGAAACTGTTGCTTGTGCTGTAACTCCTGAAGCCTTACCAACTATCGAAGTAGATGAGCCCACTTTATCCATGAATTTCATGGTTAATAACAGTCCGTTCGCCGGACGAGAAGGTCATTTCGTAACTTCTCGAAAAATACGCGAACGTCTTTGGAAAGAAGTGGAGACTAATGTTAGTCTAAGAGTCGAAGAAACTGACTCTGCAGATTGTTTTCAGGTATCCGGTAGAGGAGAACTTCACCTCTCAATTTTAATCGAGAACATGCGTCGTGAAGGGTATGAACTTCAAGTTTCAAAACCCGAAGTTATTTATAAAATTATTGATGGAGTCAAATCCGAACCGATGGAGTTTCTAACCTGTGATGTTCACGAAACTACGCTGGGATCGATCATGGAGCTTCTCGGAAAGCGGAAAGCGGAAATGTCCAATATGACAAGCCTGTCTGCTACTCAACTCCGTCTAGAATTTAAAATTCCTGCACGAGGCCTGATTGGTTTCCGTGGAGACTTCTTATCTGAAACACGGGGTGAAGGAATGATGAGCCATGTGTTCATGGGTTATGAACCCTATAAAGGGGATATTCCTGGACGAACTCGTGGCGCACTCGTTGCTTTTGAAGAGGGAGAAACGAACGCTTACGGCCTTTTTTCGGCACAGGAACGAGGAAATCTGTTTGTAGACCCAGGTCTTCATGTATATGGAGGTATGATTGTTGGAGAGAATAAACGTGAACAAGATATAGAAGTGAACGTTTGTAAGAAAAAGCAGCTCACCAATATGCGTACCAGCTCGGCAGACGAAGCGTTGCGCCTTGATAAGCCTAGGGAATTTTCCTTGGAGCAATCGTTAGAGTTTATAAACGATGATGAATTAGTGGAAATTACCCCTAAGAGCGTTCGTCTCCGCAAGAAATTTTTAGATCACTCTTCTCGGGTACGATATTCGAAGACCTTAACAGGGAAATAATAACAACGCGTTTCTAGGACACCTTTCATCTTTACTTGAGTATAGTAGTAAGGATGGGAGGTGCCTGTACTTATGACAATCCGTGTGACGTTTAGACCGGACAATAATCAACCTCCGGTCATTCAATCTCCCTTGCCCCGCGAAACCGCACAGATTATTACACCTGTGACAGAGCTGGTGGGAATAGGACGAGGGGGTAAGAATAATTCTTCTTCCCTAGAAAAAGACAAAGATAGAGTTGCGGAGATCCTTGCTGAATTGGAAGCTTACATTGGGTTGGAAACAGTGAAACGTCTCATTCGCGAATTACAAGCCTATCTGGAAATTCAAAAGCGTCGGACACGAGAAAAACTTATAGCCGACCCTCTAGTTCTGCATATGATTTTTCGCGGGAACCCAGGAACTGGCAAAACAACAGTGGCTCGATTGGTCGGGCGACTGTTTAAAGAAATGGGAGTTCTTCAGAAAGGGCATGTGATCGAATGTGAGCGTGCAGATCTTGTTGGTGAATATATTGGCCATACAGCGCAAAAAACAAGGGAACAACTCAAGAAGGCCTTAGGTGGAGTTCTCTTTGTTGATGAAGCCTATTCGCTAGCCCGTGGGGGAGAGAAGGATTTCGGCAAGGAAGCCATAGATGCTTTAGTAAAGGCGATGGAGGATAATAAGGATAATCTTGTCTTGATCTTAGCTGGATATCGTCTTGAAATGGAATGGTTTTTGCAATCCAATCCCGGACTTCGGTCACGCTTCCCAATACATATTGATTTTCCGGATTATACGCTTGATGAATTGTTAGCCATCGGGAATTCAATGCTGAAGTCCCGAGAATACGAGCTTACTCCAGCGGGTTCGGAGGCGCTCCGCGTCCACCTCCAAAGTTTACTGAATACCCATCCTTATGCCGGAAATGCACGGCTAGTTCGTAACCTAGTGGAAAAAACAGTTCGGAAACAGGCTGTTCGGTTATTCCAAAAACCTAGCTCTAGTCGCGAAGAACTAATCCGAATTTTACCTATGGATATTACCCTAGAAGATCTTTAATCTTATCTTTTAGGTTATCTTATACTAGTCAGAAAGTAT
>PKWS01000232.1:3940-8654 GCA_003132105.1 Desulfosporosinus sp. | reverse complement strand
GGATGGCGTTGGCATTCGACCAGCCGCCTTCGCTAAGGCTTGGCGCCAGCCAAGTTTTCTTTACATATATCAAAAACTTAGAATAAGAGGTTTTCTATGGATATGGATATTTCGGGAGAATTGTCCGGAATTCGGGCAAGCCAGTTACAAGAGCTTAAGGATCTTTCTGAATTTAAGACTGAACGTTCTGAACTAATCCATCCTGAAATCCTGGAAGAACTAATTCGACTGACACAACTTTGGAATCGAGAAATAGCGGTTTATCTTTCTCGTCCAGGTACACTGCTGGCAGCTGCAGTAGGGCGTCATGCCAATGTAACACTACCTCAGATCAAAGGAAGACCCATTGGAAAACACCTGCGTTGCATCCATACACATCCCAATGGGGACTCCAGACTCAGTCCTCTAGATCATAGTGCCTTGTTGTCCCTTGAACTAGAAAGCATGGCTTCAGTTGGAGTTCGCGAAGGCCTACTTACTGGAATACAGATTGCCTATAGAACAGGGGAGAACGATCCTTTTATAGTAAATCTCAGTTCTAAAAACTGGCAATCATTTGATTATAACGACTCCTTGTCTAGCTTTTCCAAGGATACAACCAAAACTGAAACGTCATCTGGTAAAGAGCGTGCTTTCCTTATAGCGTTAGTAGATAGTGACCAAGACGATAATGAAGATTTGCTTGAACTACGAGAGCTGGCTCGATCTGCTGGCGTTGACGTAGTTGGTCAACTGGTCCAATTACGCCGTTATGGTCAGTCCCGTAGCTATTTAGGGAGCGGAAAAATTGAAGAATTAGTTCAACGTTTACAGGAAACTGAGGCTAATGTCGTTATTTGTGATGATGAACTATCTCCAGCACAGTTACGAGCCTTAGAGACGGAAACTGGACTCAAGGTTTTAGATCGTACGGGTTTGATCTTAGACATTTTTGCTCAACGTGCTCAGTCCCGCGAAGGCAAACTTCAAGTTGAATTGGCCCAACTTAAACATCTATTACCTTATTTATCGGGCCAAGGACAAGCTCTTTCTCGCTTAGGGTCAGGAGTCGGCTCACGCGGGCCAGGTGAAACAAAATTGGAACTTGACCGTAGGCGCATGCGGGATCGTATTACTCAACTAGAAAAAGAATTGAAGCTGGTCTTACAACATCGAGATGTCCAGCGTCGTCAAAGAACGAGAAGTGGCCTACCAACAATCGCGATAGTCGGGTATACGAACGCTGGGAAAACAACTTTACTGAAAGTAGCAATGGAACAGGCTGGGAGTCGTTCCGACCTACCAATCGGTGAAAATAAATTATTTGCAACCTTAGATCCGATTGTTCGTAGTATCAGAATTAACTCATCTTTGGAGATTCTTCTAAGCGACACGGTTGGGTTTATTAGAAAATTGCCAACCCAACTGCTTCGAGCATTTTTAGCCACGCTTGAAGAAGTCCAACAAGCAGATATTTTATTACATGTAGTTGATGCGAGCCATCCGCAAGCACTCCAACACGCTGAGACTGTGAATGAGATACTAAAGCAACTGGGGTGTGATGATAAACCCATGATTACTTTGTTAAATAAGGTCGATAAAGACTTGGATGAAGACAATCTTTCCGAGCTAGTTCAACGCCTTCCTCATCCGATCAAGTTCTCCCTCGTACGGGGGGACTCCTTAAAGCCAGTTTGGAATCACCTTAGCTCATTATTGACCTGATTTTACGTTTTATTCCATTATTATGTAAGGAGGAAGTTGTTTGTATTTAGATCCCAATTGGCCGGAGTTAATTCGTAAAGCAGTAGCTACTGCAGAAGAAACTCTCCTACGTCAGCTTCCCGAGATACAAAAAATTGCAACACATAACCACGAAAAGGTCTTGAAAGCCTTTCAAGCAGAACGTGTCTCAACGTATCATTTACAGGGAACAACAGGTTATGGTCTAGGTGATTCAGGCCGTGAAGTCCTCGACCGCGTGTTTGCGCGCATTTTGGGCACGGAAGCTGCACTTGTACGTGGTCAATTTGTTTCCGGTACTCACGCTATCGCCACCGCCTTATTTGGTGTTCTGCGTCCTGGAGATCATGTTATTTCTGTCAGCGGGTCCCCCTACGACACGATGGAAGAAGTCATCGGGTTAAGGGGAAAAGGACAAGGGAGCCTGATAGATTTCGGCGTATCCTATGATGCCATTCCTCTGGATTCCCACGGAAAAGTACAATATGAACTTTTAACTAAGAGCATCACAGATAAGACCCGTATGCTGATGGTTCAACGCTCATGCGGATATGCGTGGAGAAACTCACTCATGATATCTCAGCTCAAGGAACTGGTTACTTTTGTGAGAACTAGCTATCCACAAATGCTTATCTTCGTTGATAACTGTTACGGAGAACTGGTCGAAAAGCAGGAGCCCGGCGACATCGGTGTAGATTTGATGGCTGGTTCGTTGATCAAGAATTTAGGAGGCAGTCTTGCCCCGACCGGCGGATATGTAGCTGGTCGCTCTGATTTGGTTAAACTTACAGCCCAGCGCTTGACTGCACCTGGTATTGGCGAACATATGGGTGCCACGCTGGAATGGCAGCGCCTGTTCTATCAGGGATTATTCTTTAGCCCTTTAACCGTTTCTGAAGCAATCAAAGGTGCCATTTTTTCTGCAGCATTTTGGCGCGCCTTGGGGTTTAAAGTACATCCTGAACCAGAAGCGCCTAGAACAGATCTTATTCAAGCGGTAAGACTTGGATCACGGGATAAGATGATTTCTTTCTGTCAGGGCCTTCAGAAGGGCTCTCCGGTAGATTCTCATGTTTTGCCCATACCTTCTGGAATGCCAGGGTATGAAGACGAAGTCATCATGGCAGGAGGCACGTTTATTCAAGGTGCAACCAGCGAATTTACTGCGGACGGTCCACTCCGAGAACCTTATATTGTCTATCAACAAGGTGGTATTTCCAACATTTATGTCCAGATGGGCAACATTTTAGCAGCACTAAATTTATGGCAGCAAGGATTTTTGGACTAACTCATCTTTCTTATCTCTATCTTAACTATAAATGGTTTTCGCTAATGACGGTCTTCCTTTTAAACATATATAAAACTGTGTTATTATGAAAGGGTAGAAAGGGGTGGATTATGGGAGATTCAGAGTCACCAAAAAGTACAATGCGTTTTTTGTTTGAACTTGTTGAGATTGTACTTATTGCATTTGCACTTTCATGGGTATTGCGCACTTATGTTATTGAAGCTCGCAAAGTCCCTACCGGTTCAATGCTGCCGACGATTCAACTTGAAGACCGAGTCATTGTGGATAAGTTTTTCTTCAAACACTTTGACCACATTACTCATGGAGATATCATAGTCTTTCATCCACCACCGAAGGCTCACGCGACAGAGGATTTTATTAAACGGGTTGTTGGCCTTGCCGGAGATAAAATCGAAATACGTAATCACACGACCTATGTAAACGATCAACAACTTTATGAACCTTATGTAATAGATAAATCAAAAAGTGACTACGGACCNNGCTGACTCAAGGGAGTGGGGCTTTTTACCTGTACAAAATATAACTGGCCGATCTCTATTTCGCTATTGGCCGATGGATCAAATAGGTGCTCTTGCCCGTTAGGCGGGAGCCTTTTTCTTTTTTACGCATATACTTCTATCAGTTACAATTTCGTCTCCTTAAAGGACCTGGGAACATATAAAGGGCTTTTGTTCTTATTACTTAATTGAGAGGGTGGGGCTTTGTGAAAGATCAAAAACTAAGGGTGGTTCTTTTGTTTGGCGGGCGTTCAGGAGAACATGAGGTTTCCTTAAATTCAGCCCAGTCAATCTTCAAAGCGATTGATCGAACTCGCTACAATGTAGAAACGATCGGGATTAATAAACAAGGCCAATGGTTTTGGGGTGTTCTTCCTGAAACTCTGATAAAAGAAGGGTTTCCTCCGGCTGACCAAACACACCAGGTTACGCTAGTTATAGATCCTATAAACCCGCATTTTATGGCCTTAGACGGCCAAACGCTTCCAAACCAAGGACAATTTGACCTTATCTTTCCGGTGCTACATGGCCCATATGGGGAAGATGGAACCCTCCAGGGATTACTTGAGATGGCTAATGTACCTTATGTAGGTTCTGGGGTTTTAGGATCCTCTCTAGCAATGGACAAAGATAGGATGAAGGCAGTCTTCCATGACAAGGATCTACCTCAAGCACGCTATGTGACCCTCCTGCGTTCAGACTTACTGGGTGGAATAGAAACCTGCCTTAATGAAATTGAAGCCAAAATAGGTTATCCCTGCTTTGTAAAGCCAGCCAATCTAGGGTCTAGTGTGGGTATATCCAAAGCGCACCACCGTGAAGAGCTATTGGACGCCTTGAATCTTGCTACTATTTTTGACCGTAAAATTGTAGTAGAAGAAAATATTATTGGAAAAGAAATTGAAGTTGCCGTTCTGGGAAATGATAATCCAAAAGCGTCAATTCCCGGAGAAGTTAAACCAGCACATGAGTTCTATACTTATGAAGCAAAGTATTCTAATATTGGCTCTAGCTTGTTAATTCCAGCTCCTCTCGATGAATCCATAATTGCACGTATAAAGGAAATGGCTATTGAAGCCTTCCGTGCAGTAGAAGCTAGTGGACTGAGTCGGGTTGATTTCTTTGTAACTCCTGAAAATAAAATCTTCCTTAATGAAATTAATACCTTGCCGGGATTTACAGAAAT
>PKWS01000232.1:0-3903 GCA_003132105.1 Desulfosporosinus sp. | reverse complement strand
ACAATAATAAAGGGGAGCATTGATGGTAACGTCCATCTGCTCCCCTTTTGGCATAGCCAAGTTTTCACAATAGAATTACAAATTATAGCTTTAACATAACTTTCTAGTGCATATCTATGTATAAGGGCTATTATATATTTTATTAGAGGGTACGAAAAACACCGACTACTTTCCCTAAAATCGAGACATCCTGGGAATAAATTGGTTCCATGGATGAGTTTTCCGGCTGAAGTCGAATAAGAGTTCTTTCTTTAAAAAAGCGTTTAACCGTCGCTTCATCTCCAATTAACGCAACGACAATTTCACCGTTTCGAGCCTCATTTTGTTGACGGACAATAATAAAATCTCCATCTAAAATTCCGGCACCTATCATACTTTCTCCCTGAACTTTAAGCATGAAAACGTTATCTTGACGAACAAGATCAGCAGGAAGGGGAAAGGTGCCTTCAATGTTTTCAACAGCTAAAATAGGTTGTCCGGCGGTGACACGGCCTACAACTGGTATGTGAACGACTTTTTTTGCTTCGAGTATGTCACTTGAACTATCCAAAATCTCGATCGCACGAGGTTTTGTGGGATCACGTCGAATATATCCTTTATCCTCTAACGTTTGCAGATGGCCATGCACTGTAGAGCTAGATAGCAACCCTACAGCTTCGCCAATTTCCCGTACCGCAGGTGGATATCCTTTTTTACGTATTTCTTCTTTTATGAATTCTAAAATTTTTGTTTGCCTCAGTGATAAATCCGGGTACATAGTCTCACACCCCCATCTTTTCATAATATTTTACCATTCATCGAATCAAAGTGCAAACAAATGTTCGCAAAATTGTTAGAAACAGAAGAAAGTGGGGGAGGGGACCATGAAAATTTTATCGAAGCTGAAACGAATACTGACCCAGTTGAGTTTGCTCACTTTTTTGGCTATAGTAGCATGGCATGAACTTCACAGTCCGCCCACTATTCTTTCAGATGTCTATCCGTATTTAACTTCTCTGTCACCGGCATTAGTGAAGCAGTGTATAGATGAAAATAGAACATCTCCAACAATAGTCTTGGAGGAATTATTAGCTATACGCTCGACACTCCCTGATAGAGAAGCACAACCGCTGATTGAGCAGCTTAAGAACTATGTTCCTTTTTCGGATTTAGACTGGGGATTAATCCCAAAAAATACTCCGAAAAATGTTCAAAGACGACGAGAAATTCTCAATAAATATACTTATTACCATCCTGACAAGTATAGATTTCCGGTTATTGGAACTACGTGGTTTGAAGATAGTTTTGGAGCGGATCGTGAAGGGGGAAAACGCAGGCATGAAGGGACCGATCTTTTTGCAAAAGAAGGAACTCCCATTGTCAGTATCTGTGGGGGGAAAGTTGAGCAATTAGGGTGGAACCGGTTGGGTGGAGAACGTGTCGGAATACGCGGAGATGATGGGAACTATTACTATTACGCTCACCTCCAATATATTTCCACATCGCTTGTAAAAGGGAAACGCGTTGAAGAAGGATGGGCCTTGGGTACCATGGGCCATACAGGAGTTGCCTTAACAACACCAGATCATCTTCATTTTGGAATTGAACTTCCGAATGGGCAATGGATCAACCCCTATCCCTTTTTGGAGGTTTGGCAGTATGCGGGAGAGAAGAGGGGTTCTTAGTCACACAAATGACGCTCTGAGTTATTAAGACTTGCCCAAAATCTATAAATTCGTTATAATGACGTTGTTTGTATGCGTGTTCCAATGCATTCTCAAGACCCTTAATCGTTGATTTTGAGTCCTTGAGGAATATTTTTAAGTATAATACGTAAGTTGGAGGTTTTAATAACTTGAAGAATTATGGTGAGGCATGCGTATTAGAAGATCGTTCGTGCACTGAATGTGGAAAATGTGATCTATGTGATCAAGATCCGAGCAAGCGCTGCGATAACTGCGGTCAATGTATCGAAACTCTAGATGGGGATTTCGCTGAAATTGAAATTGACGATATATTATTGAACACAGATAACTCAAATTCGGCTTCCCGGCATAAAGGGCATGGTCACAAATATAAGATTAAATCATAATGAAAGATTACAATACAAAGTGTTTATGTTCACTAGACAAGGCGGAGTCAATTGTCAGTTGCAATGCTGTTTCCGACTTTAAAAGGGCGGACAACTGGCCGACGGAAGACATTAAGCGTTTTCTTTCACATTACATAAAATTACTCGAGTGTGATCCGTTGTTATTGGGTTGGGGTGTCTGGCTGGCTTGCTTATGAATCACGATTTATAACAAAAAATAATCGCGATTCCGGATTCAAAGGAAGGTCTGACACAAATGGCACTGAGGAAATTGGATATGGAAATGGGAGCTTGTGAAATAACCCGTTAATTTTCTAAGACACATAGACATGCTCATATTTCTTTTGGGTCCTATAATAGATATTATGTAAAGTAGAGTATATTATACGCTAGAGGGGTATGCGCAAATTATAGCCCAATAGACTGAATTACATGCATCAATCTATTGGACTATAATTTGTGTACTAGTATTTCGTATTATTTTAGAGCTCTACGCATCTGAAACTTGTGTTGAGCTTGTTTAGCTAGATTTAACTTCTAGTCAATCAGATAGATTTATTCTATAACTAAAGCTAATTAATACTCTTATTGGATTGGTGTTTAATGACACACAACACTTGTTCCGAAAATGGAGCCTCCAGGAGCCTCTATAAGCCGTTTGAATTAGTAGCTTAATATGATTCTACCTTACCGTTTATTCAAATGACTCAGAATGTTAGACGAAATGGATTAATATGATTTATTCTGGATATTTCAGACGGTGGCTCAACCTGAGCGTATCTGATGGCTCTTGTAGATTATTAATATTCACTTGGTAACTATTAATAGCTTAGCAGTTAACTAACGTCGAAGAAGGAAAAATATATACGCATCTCACAATGCACCAAAACTTATAACTTCCTGTGAAGTGAGGAGAATTAATGGAAAGTAAAAAATTAGCGATTTGATCGTGATTGTGCCATAACAAATAGTTAATAATTTATATTGGAATGTGATATATTTCACTTAAAGGCCTTGTTATTGTCTTTGTTTATTTTTCAAGAATAAAATAATAACTCTTCCTGCATTTTACAATAGTTTAAATTTCCTACCTCCTCCCCTTCTGACTTCAATGCTCTGACAGTTCATTCACAATACGCTTTAAGCCTACTTTCTTATCACATCACAGAGGACAACAGCATTACTCTCTCCTGGCATGAACTGCGCCAAACATACACGAAATGCATATACCCATGAAGCAGCAAGTCAGATCGTCTCACAAATTGACATAAGTTCTCGTCCCACATCCAGGCTGTCGCCTCTTCGGGATTATCAAGAAATTTTATCAGTACATCAAATTCCGATGCTTTCAAGGCAGTCTCGAACCATTCTTCAAGGGGTATATTGAGAGATTTGCAAACGACAACATCCAGGTGCCGACCAGTAATTTAGCCTCTGTAAGAATTTCGCCGCACTTTTATTGTATATTTCAATTACTTTATGAATTATCCTCCCAATTGTCTAACTTTCGTTAAAAATGCATATACCTCCCCCTACCCCATGATTATGGATTCTTATTCAATTGTCTAATCTCTATGAGTTGCTAAAAACCAATTCGGATCTATACTTCAGCAGATATAGACCTTTTAATAAAAGCCTTACTATTTCTCGTTGAGTTGTAAAATGGTTTCTCAGTCGTCTAAATAAAAACAATTGCATTATATTTGAAGCGATAAATATCAAATAGAGCACTGCTTCTACTGCCTTCCCTCCATGCACAAAGCAATGCTCTAGACCACAATCTCGTTTCAAGTTATTAAAAATTGAGTTTTCGATATCCCAACGTGCTCTTG
>PKWS01000236.1:2638-7471 GCA_003132105.1 Desulfosporosinus sp. | reverse complement strand
CCCCGGCCTTGCTCAATTGTCGAATCAGGACCTTAGCCCCAGCATGCCTGTCTTGTGAATTTGTACCCTTGAATATTTCATCTAATAGGAAGAATATTTTATTTTCTGTTTTTGTTGCGCTGACAATTTGTTTAATTCGCAATAACTCTGCGTAGAATGAAGAGATATTTTCCCCGAGGTTATCACTTACACGCATACAGGTATAAATTCGCAGCATCAAACAGCTAAAACGCTGGGCACACACGGGGGCCCCAGCATACGCCAGAACAAGATTAATGCCCATCGTCCGAAGCAAGGTGCTCTTTCCTGACATGTTCGACCCCGTAATTAATAAGATGTCAGAGCGCTTCTCGATGGATAAATCGTTACAGGTTGAATTAACCAAGAGTGGATGTCCCATTTTCACAGCAACAATACCTGAATTTTCCGAGACGATTTCAGGCAATGCCCACTTTTGGTGATCAAAACGAATAACTGCCAGACTTGCTAACCCCTCCAGTTCAGCTACTGTATCCACCCAGCGACCCAGAGAACGACCAGACTTCTCTTTCCATGATTCTAAGGCGATCATGCACTGGATATCCCAGAGGGTGAAAATGTTAATGACTAAAAACATCGCATTGCCCCGATTGGAAATGAGCTCAGCCAAACCTGAAAGTTTTCTCATCTGTTTAAAGGCTGTCTTACCATCGCGATCATATAACGCCTTTTTCAATTCTTGCAGGTAAACCGATGTAAATGTCCGTTTTTCAAACCGTTCCAGCATATTTTCATACGTTTTGATACTGTCCTTATAGGCATAAACCGCTTCAAGTGCATTACCCCTCTGCTTTCCGGCAAAAAGTATGATTGTCTGAATTAAAAAACCCGCCAGTGGATACCAGAAGGATACTCTGTCGGTCAGGAAGTAAAGCAGTAAAAATGTAAGAGTGATCATCGGGAGCGCTCGAGCTAGGATGACAATCCCAGTTCGCAGATAGAACGAGTCATACGTCTTCGCCCATTCTATGATACGTGTTGGAGAATTTAACGGACGCTTCGTCGTCCCAGCCTCCGCCGTAAAACGATGTCGCCATGCAAGATTTAGCGCGAGTTCCTTGATTGCTTCTTGTCTCTTTTGAATGGCACTACCCTCTACTGAGGGCTCAGTTAACCACTCTTTCAGCTTTTCCCTTCCTCGATAAGTCTTTGCAGTATTAATCCACTGGAAAAGCGAACTGGGCCCAAAAAGGTCAAGATCTTCTGAATAAGGGTGAGNNGCTTCAAGGCTTGGTCATAGATATCATAGAGCACCTGGATATAGTTTTGTTTTGCTCTGAACTTTTGATGCCAAAAGACAAGTGCAGCAAAAGAGACCACTGTAAAAAGAAGAATTCCAAGGCCCAAAGAGGACCTTTGGGTCATATAAAGAAAAACTGTCAAGGCACAACCAGCAATGAACAGGGCTAGTCTAACATTACTTAATCGGTTAATTGTTTGGGTTAGTTTATTTACCCGCCCCGCGTAATACGTCCTTCGTTTTTCATACTGATTTTTTGGTTCTTTCACATGTTTATCCCCCAAATACATCGGCCAAGGAAATCGTTAAATCTTCAAATATTCCGATCTTGATTACTTCATCTATTTGATAGACTTCAGGCCTTGCATACTTACCATTTTCTATGAGCTTATAAACCATAATTATTTTGTCTATAGGGTGTATAATCCAATATTCACGGACTGAATACTTTTCGTATAAGTATAACTTTTTAATATAATCCACTGAGATACTAGATGGAGAGACAATTTCCATGACTAGATCAGGAGTCCCTCGACACCCTTTATCATCTAATTTTTCCTGGTCACAAATAATTGAGATATCAGGCTGAATAACATTGTTTATCTTCTCATCAACTGCATCATTGTCCTCTGTCAATCTCACATCAAATGGGGCTGCGTATACCTCGCATGTTTTTCCTTGTAAATAGTTGGAAATCTGCCGAGACAGTTCTCCACTTATCTTTTGATGGATTCTAGAAGGCGCAGGTGTCATCGAATAGGGTACCCCGTCAATTAACTCGATAGGGTTGTCCGCTGGCCATGTCATGTAGTCAAAGTATGTATATTTATGCACTAATTCTTCAATTAATTTACTCATATCATTGTTTCCTTTCATAAGTGAATCCATTGAAAACTGCATCTTGATTCTATATCTGCATTATACACTACCCTAACAATCATTGCCACATCTTGGAATTCATCCAAATCGTGAGACTCCCCCACCTAAGTCTCGATGTTCAACTTTAGTTGAACGAGTTCACTGCTCAGCTACCACATTATTTTGTTCTTTCTTTCCTAATAATTACTCGAATGCTATACTTGGTTAATTGGAGGGATTATTATGGAACACAGCAAATTATCGTCCACGTTACTGGCCTTAGATTCTCTTTCAATTTACAGGGAACTGTTGGAGAATAGGGTTATTAGTAAGTTGAGAGCACTGCTTATTTCCTTAAATGAAGCGGATGTTGTCGTTAGAGAGGTTATCAACTCTTATCATGAATTTTACTTTGAACTTGCCAAAAGCGGTACAATGTCACTCAAAGATTACGTCGTCGAACAAATCATTTTCAATGAAAACCCATTCACCTATCAACAGCAAGCTGTCCAGATTAACAGCTCCAATAATATGATTGAGAAAGCTGTTGCACAGGATTTGGACGGTCTTCAACTAATATCTCAACTTGATCCTGCTTTAGTTAAAGCCAAACTATGCGTACTATTCAAAAATGATTCCTACAATAGCCTCATTGCGGAACTTCCAGAGTGGGTTTTAGAGAGTCGTTCTATTAGCCCATCAAATCATCTAAGCCACATATCGGAACACATAAATGCCTGCATGTACTGGCATGATGGTTTAGAAGAGCTCAAAAAATTCCACAAACGCTATGGTTGTGGAATTTTCGCACGCTATTTTGCCTTTGTTTGGGAAAGAGCTGATGGCTCAGGCTATATTAATGGAATCGATAGTCCTGATCCAATCACCTTAAACGAACTGGTGGATTACCAAAACGAACGTTCAAGAGTGATTGAAAATACACTTCAGTTTTTAGAGGGCTGTCCCTCCAACAATGTTCTTCTTTACGGAGACAGGGGTACCGGAAAATCCTCCACTGTCAAAGCCATCCTTAACGAATATCATAGCCATGGACTGCGGATGCTAGAAGTTCCAAAGGCCTATCTTGCTGATTTCCCCCTGATTATTAGGCATCTAAAAAATAGAGCTCAAAAGTTCATCCTCTTCGTTGATGATCTGGTCTTTGGGGACAATGAGGAGAACTATACTTCGCTGAAAGCGATGCTCGAGGGTGGAGTTGAAAGTAAACCACCCAACATAGTAATTTATGCCACCTCCAACCGAAGACATCTAATCAAGGAGTATTTTAGTGAGAGAGCTGGCTTACAGTCGGGCAACCATGATGAGGAAGTCCATTCTGGGGACAGCATGCAAGAAAAGCTTTCGCTTGCGGATAGGTTTGGTATTAGTGTGGTGTTTTCTTCACCGGATCAGAACCGATATCTGAAAATAGTTGATGGGATTGCTGCAAACAGAAATTTAAATATCGACAAAGAACGGCTACATAGAGAGGCACTGCAATGGGCGCTTTGGTATAACGGTCGTTCAGCACGGACGGCAAGACAATTTGTCGATTGGATCGAGGGACATGATGCAATAAAAGGTTCCCAATGATTAATTGAAAATCTTTTATTTGCTTGGGAGTTTGACACTCCATTCCCTCAGTTTCTCCTCATATCGCTTAGTATTCGCCGGGCTAGAAGATGTAAGCTTCTGAAACGTTAAATTCGGTATCTCACCGAACCCAATCCACTTTTTATAGGTTTCGTATGCTTTGCCTCCATTGAACAACACTGTTTTTATGTCTGGATATGTCTTGAACAGAGCCCAAAAATCGTTTACTTTCTCTTCCCGAATCTTTGAATCTAGACTACCTTCGCGATAACAATTCTCGATGACATCCCATATTGCAATTTCCTTACTTTTAATAAAAGAAATCCTTTCTTCGTAGACCTGACTGGCTTGTGTATCGAAAAGCTCATAGAGTATCTTCCAGAATTGGTTCCGGGGATTAGCATAATACTGTTGTAATCTAAGGGATTCTACCCCTGGCATGGACCCAAGTATTAGGATGCGTGATCGTTCATTAATAATGGGCTGAAATGAAGTTAGCAGATTCAAGATCTCCCCCCTTTCCAAACCAATATCGCTAACAATCCCTAGTCCACCCCGACTATCTCACTTCTCCGTTCTACCAACACAGTGTCGCGCCAAGTACCGTTCATTTTTCCAACTTTCTTACGAACACCGATTTCGCGAAAACCACATCTTTTATGTACGGCCAAACTTGCCCTATTCTCTGGAAAAATTCCGGACTGTAATGTCCAAAAACCGTTTTGCTCCGAACACCGGATTAACTCTTCCATAAGTATGACTCCAATTCCTTTAGCTCTATGGTCTTGTGCTAAATAGACGCTAACTTCCGCTATTCCAGCATAAACACATCGACTTGAAACAGGGCTTAAGGCCGCCCATCCTATAACTTTATCTCTATAGATCATAACCAACCGACATGTTTTGACGTGGGCACTATCCCACTCATCCCAACTAGGTGCTTCCGTTTGAAACGTGGCGTTTCCCGTCTGGATCCCCTCAATGTAAATGCTCCTTACTTGTTCCCAATTGTGTAGAGACATTCGATGAATTTCATAATCCATGGCAAGTGACCCTCCATTTTTACATTTGCCTTATCTTTACCTTAACCGCTTCTGTAGGCC
>PKWS01000236.1:0-2619 GCA_003132105.1 Desulfosporosinus sp. | reverse complement strand
AACTCCGCACCCAAATTACTAAGCTCTTCATTCCTCTCGTTCCAATAATAACTCTTTAAATTCTCAACGAGAACCACTCTAACTTCTTTGTTTAATTCTATTTCCATTTTCGGCAAGGTTATCTCCCCTTTTAACTGTTGTAATAGACCTCAACTTCAATATCACAATTATACCCCAGGAATGAGTTAATTCGAAACCACTGGCGAAGCGCCGGTATAGATGGCGAGAAAGGACCATCCAGAAAGCATATGGATCCAGTGGATAAAAATTACGAGAGTATTTATAAGGCCTATGAGAAATAAGGCCAGCTAGTTCACAAAGAAGGCGGCCCTTTAGATGAAAAGACATGCTGGCTAATTAAGGTAGCCCTGTCTACGGAGTGCCAATACCCTAGGGCTTTAAGAACGCACATTTTGAAAGCCTTAAGTAGCGGGTGCACTAAGGAGGAAATTGAACACGCTATTCTCTTGGTGGCTCCAAGCGCAGGATTTCCTAAAACAATGTCGGGCATTTTAGTCTTGAGAAAACTAGAAGAATCTGTCCACGATTCTATCCACTGAATTTCCAATTTATAAGTGTAATTTGCTTCTATAGCTACACCCTGACATGAAGCCCTCTGCCTTTTTTAAGGTACGAGGGCCTCATTTGTTAGATTTTGCATCCACTATATCTTCTCGTGGTAAAGTGATATAATATATTCTGGAATAAAAATATATATAATAAAGGAACGATTAAAAATGATTAGTACCAGTGGGATCACCTTAAGATTTGGTAAAAGGGCATTATTTGAAGATGTTAATGTAAAATTCCTTCCCGGAAACTGTTACGGGTTAATTGGGGCAAATGGCGCCGGAAAATCGACGTTTATAAAAATACTATCCGGTGAAATAGATTCTACCAGTGGCGATGTCATCATAACACCGGGTGAACGAATTGGCGTTTTAAAACAAGATCACTTTGAATTTGAAGAGTCCGAAGTGTTGAAAACTGTCATGATGGGGCACTCCAGACTATTTGAGATTATGGAAGCGAAAGATGCTCTCTATGCAAAACCGGACTTTTCCGAAGAGGACGGAATTAATGCTTCTATACTTGAGGGCGATTTTGCTGAACTCAACGGCTGGCAAGCTGAGGCTGAGGCCTCTGAATTATTAATGGGATTAGGGATTGGCAAGGACCTTCAGATTAGTAAAATGAAAGACCTTAGCGGGCATGAAAAAGTTCGGGTCCTACTCGCGCAAGCCTTGTTTGGTAATCCAAATATCCTGTTACTCGATGAACCTACTAACCACTTGGACCTGCAATCCATCGCTTGGTTGGAAAATTTCCTGTACAATTATGAAAATACGGTCATTGTCGTCTCTCATGACCGGCATTTTTTGAACAAAGTGTGCACGCACATTGCTGATATCGATTTTGGGAAAATCCAACTATTCGTTGGAAACTATGATTTCTGGTTTGAATCAAGCCAATTGGCCCTGAGATTGATGAGAGAATCAAATAAGAAAAAAGAAGATAAGATTGAGGATCTCCAGAGGTTTATTCAAAGGTTTAGCTCCAATGCTTCTAAAGCTAAGCAGGCAACCTCCCGTAAGAAACAGTTAGATAAGTTGACATTAGATGACATTAAACCATCGTCTCGTAAATATCCTTATATTTCCTTCACCCCGGACAGAGAAGCAGGCGACAATATCTTGACGGTCAAGAACTTAACCGTAACAGTTGCTGGCGAAAAGGTACTCGACAACATCTCGTTTATGGTTAACAAAGGTGATAAGATTGCCTTCGTAGGTCCTGACGGCAATGCTAAAACAACCTTGTTTAAAGTTTTAATGGGGGAAATTGTCCCCGATGACGGAGAATTTAGCTGGGGAATCACTACGACACAAGCCTTTCTCCCGCTGGATAACTCCTCCTATTTTGAGACCAATTTGAACGTAGTTGATTGGCTGAGACAATTTTCCAAAGATCCCGAAGAATCTTTCGTCCGGGGATTCTTGGGGAGAATGCTTTTCTCCGGAGAAGAATCGTTGAAACAAGCGAGCGTTCTTTCTGGTGGAGAAAAAGTACGCTGCATGCTTTCCCGCATGATGCTCAGTGGGGCTAACGTACAATTGTTGGATGAACCGACCAATCATTTAGATATGGAGTCTATTACTGCTCTGAATAACTCTCTGACAAGCCTGGCTGGAAATGTGTTGTTCGTGTCCCAAGATCACCAGTTTGTCCAAACTATTGCTAACCGCATCATTGAAATCACACCCAAAGGTCTACTTGATCGCCAGATGACGTTTGATGAATATCTCGAAAATGAAGACGTTAAAGTTTTACTAGAAAAGCTATATAGTTAATTTGACATCCATCCATTTTTTAGTTATACTTATGTAGCCTGTTAAAACTAGTGGATTTAAGCAAACCTTCTCTATTGCCTAAGGCTCCGGGAAGAAGTTGGTGAACTTGCCATGTAGAGCGGGTAATATTTTAGTGGAGGTTTTTTTATAATGTTTAATGACAAAGTATTAAGTTGTAAAGACTGTGGTCGGGATTTCGAATTTTCAGCATCTGAACAAGAGTTCTATGCTGAAAAAGGGTTCACTAACGAACCTGGACGTTGCCCTG
>PKWS01000070.1:17666-18201 GCA_003132105.1 Desulfosporosinus sp. | reverse complement strand
TTATTTGCATAATGGTCAAAACAAATACATCGGCTGGACATTTTTATTGTACTAGTCAGAAAGTATAACTTAGTTATATACTTTCCTGCTGGTCCCTTCTCGCCATCCTTGGCTACAGTGACACTCGGCCATCCTTGGCCAGCGCATAAATGCAACTGCGTTTTATATTGCATATTTTTTACATTCATAATAGAATTTAAAGAGTGATTTAACCAAGGATTACGATTAAGTTTAAATAATAAATGAATCATAAACGACTTAATTATTAGAAGGGGAGTAAAAGAATGCGTAAAATTCGTAAAGCTGTGATCCCGGCGGCCGGGCTGGGAACTCGTTTTTTGCCAGCAACAAAGGCCCAACCAAAAGAGATGCTGCCCATCGTGGATAAACCAACCATCCAATACATTGTGGAAGAAGCTATTAACTCGGGTATCGAGGACATTGTAATTGTTACAGGACGCAATAAGCGGGCCATCGAAGACCACTTTGACCGTTCGATGGAGCTAGAGGCGTTCTTGGAGAAAAACGCGAAAGA
>PKWS01000070.1:0-17642 GCA_003132105.1 Desulfosporosinus sp. | reverse complement strand
CGAAAATTTATCGGAAATGAACCGTTTGCAGTCCTTTTAGGAGATGATGTCATCTATTCCGAAGTGCCTGCTTTGCGCCAAATGATGAATCATTACGAGCGCTATGGAGCAAGTATTGTTGGGGTTAAGGAAGTCCCACTTGAGGATACGTCCAAATACGGGATCGTGGATGGTGAAAAGTTTGCCGATAGGCTTTATCGTGCCAAGAATATGGTGGAGAAACCTCGTTCGGAGGATGCTCCGGAAACTCGCTTAGCCATAATGGGACGGTATATCTTAAATCCGGAGATATTTGATATTTTGAGTGTCCTTCCACCGGGGAAGGGTGGGGAGATTCAGCTCACGGATGGGATTAGGGAACTGGGCCGATCTCAGGAAATTCTTGCTTACGAGTTTGAAGGCCGGAGATATGACGTCGGAGACAAGTTGGGCTTCGTGGAAGCGACCATCGAATATGCTTTGCGCCGAGGAGATCTTTCGGAGGAACTCATGAATTATCTGCGGGTATTGGTTCGGAAAGCAGAAATCGAGAGAGTGTGAGACTAAAATATATTTTGGACATGCTGCTTCATCTTCGCGAAATTTATGGTTAGACAGGATTTTTATGGTATTTCTCGAAAGCAAATGACGGAAAATGATCCAAGCTTTACAGCAAAAACGACACTTTTCTCTCCTATAAATTGGTAAAATGCTTACGTACCGTAAATAAAATATAGGAGGGAGAGAGACCAATGAGACCACTGATACCTATGGACAGAAAGAGGATTGTGACCTTAGTCGGGACGTTAGTTCTGGCCGGTACTGTTGTTGCTGCTGGGGTGTATGGCCCAAGCGCCTGGAAGGTTCTAATGCCACAAAGTGCCAACTCTGACCAGGTAGTCATTCAATCCCCACCCGTTGATTCGACCGGAGCCCCTGCGAGCAACGGAGCGGTGAAGCCAGCAACTACACCAGCTACACCAGTCACACCAGCCACTACCATTACTACCCCCCCCCCAGGAGACACTGGTACCAAAAGTAAATATAGGGAACCGGACAATAATCTAATAGACCTGGCACCGTCTGTTACGATGTTCTTTGGTGAGACCGCCTTAAGCAATGATACCAAAACATTAGCTTTTGGTACTGTGTGGAACATTCACCAATATGTAGACGGTCTTCTCTTCGGGCCGGCCGCAGGTCCGCAGATGAACGAGCAAGACATAAAGAGGTATATTTTGTTCCATAAAACGCTCTTGGACAAGCAGTTAAAAAATGAAGCGAATGCTTCCAATGCAGTCACATTCACAAGTTACCTGGATGTGCTTTTGAACAGCGGAATGGACGCTTTAGACTCAAAGGATAAAACGAGGATTGAACAGTTCCACCAAGGAATTCATGATTTAGATGCGCACATTATGCGCAATGATCTAAGTTCAAAAATCTACGGAGCGACGCCGTTTGCAACCAAACGGACATAATTCAGTTTATTAATCTTACGCAATGACAATAGGAATGAAATGAAGCTAAGCTGTAGTATTATATGCGCTAGTATTCACACTGAATTGGTTTCCAGGTGCACGATGGCTCCTGTACTTATTAACGTTAGAATAGATAGACATTCAGCAAAAATGATGCTTAGGTAAAGAGCATTAATTCTCTAGATTTTAATATAAATTTTTAAACGAAATAAGAGGAATGATTTTATTGATTCTTAGATTGGTTAACTGAATAGGCAACTAAGTTAAGTATTTGTGTGACCTTGTAAGTATCAAGGTTGAAAAACGAATTTAGTTGCTGTGTTTCTTGTCTGGAAAAACTGGATATAAAGCGCAAGGCCTGCCCTACAGGGACAGGCCTTGCGCTTTTACCACTTGTTGCCGTAAAGCCCCTAGCTTCAGCTATGGGGAAATAAGATGATTGATGTCTAA
The DNA here is from genome assembly GCA_003132105.1 of Desulfosporosinus sp. Classification (GTDB taxonomy): domain Bacteria; phylum Bacillota; class Desulfitobacteriia; order Desulfitobacteriales; family Desulfitobacteriaceae; genus Desulfosporosinus. Next base: position 15,732 of record PKWS01000070.1, on the reverse strand, counting down.
AATCTCCTTACGCTGGTCAAACTAGTAATAAAACCAGTTGAAGGAGATTTTGGTCTTATGCGTAAAATGAAATTGTTATCTGTAGCTCTGGCTTTAGGTCTTGGTGTAATAGTTGGAACACTAGGTGTGTCTTTACTCACGAATCCGAGTTCCCCGGGATCTTTTATCTCCAAACTACGTGGTCAAGACAACGTTCAAACGGTCTCAGGAGTGGTAAATGCTTCGACGCAAACCCCTCCCCCCCTTAACACGGTACAGGATAATCTTTCAACAACTAGCTCCGCTTTGAATATTGCTAATCCAGAGGATCAACAAATCGTAGCAGACTATAAGCAGGATATCGGTATTTTCTTCGGAGCATGGAAGTCAGCGGATATGAATGCCTTTCGTCTCACACTGGCCAAAGCCTATACAGGGGAACTATTAGAGAAACATGCCCGACGAGCGGAAGAGTTCTTGGTTCAAGGCATAGGTTTAGATGTCACCCAAATAACCTTTGACCAGGTTAACGTGGAAAGCAAAGATGCAAATACAGCCACACTCCGAGTGGATTACCACTACAAGGCAAAGGATTATAGTCTAGTGGATGGGACTTCCTTCGGGGAAGAGCATGAACAAACCGTGCAGATCCGAGTTAATCTGCTGAAACAGAATTCCCGTTGGATGATTACAGGAGAGAACTCAATCCTGTAACATAAGATAAGAAGGCTACCGTCGACTTAACGACAAGGTAGTCTTTTTTTAGTGCAGAAAACTAGGGTGTATGATAGAATTATGTCGGTTGAACTGAAAAATAAAAGACTTCGATGTAGGAACAAGAGGAATTGAAAGAGGAGGCTATGATCGTGGGGACCGTCGCTGACTCTAATCAACCTGCAGGACATTTTTTTAGTGACAATTGGATAGCCCTATTATACGGTACCTCGAACGTTGCCCCGATAAAATGAAGGGAATAGACAGAACATGGATGATAAGAGGATGGATCATACGAAACTTAGAACAATTGAGGAAATTAATTTTTTAAGAGGATTTGGCGTCTTAGCAGTTATAGCTATACACACAACAGGCTATTTCACAGAAATTAAGAGTTATAACACCTTAGTTTTATTGAATTTATGGACGGATATATTTTCTCAGTTTGCTGTACCCTTGTTTATCTTAATATCAGGGTTTGTCTTAGCAAGGAACTATCGTAATGACTTTTCGTTAACAAAGTTCTACAAAAAGAGAATACGCTCGATTATTCCCCAATACCTTATATTTTCTGTTCTATATACAGTATTTAATAATTGGGTAGTTATGCAAAGTAACCCACTAAGCACAAATCTCTCTCTCTTACTGAATAATATCTTGCATTCCAATGCATCTTATCATCTATGGTTCTTTTTAATAATAATCCAGCTTTATATTCTCTATCCGATCATCATTAAAATCTACGATTTCTGCAAACTCATTGACAGAGCAGAATTTTTGATTGCCTTCTTGTTAATAATTCAGACCCTTTGGATGGTCGGTATACACACCTCTTCTTTTCCTTTTATTAAGCTTAACTTTATGTCCTTCCTGTTTTATTTTGGACTGGGAATTTATACTTGTGATCATTTTGATCAATTAAAGAAGGGATTTAACCGACTAACTCCTATATATCTAATAACGTCTTTGGCCTTAACCCTCGGATCTAGTTTTTTCATAATTATTGGATTAACCACGGGTTATCGTTTTAATTCTATACCAGCCTACTATTTTATGGGGGGAGAACTTGTTTATCCTGTTTTAAGAATTTCAACCTTTCTATTGTTATTTAATCTTGCAGCAAGCCTTGTAGGAAAAAGGAATATCCTTGCAAAAGTGGTCTATAGAATTGGAGATTACTCCTTTGGAATATATTTAATACACATCTTCTTTAACCAATATGCCATAAAGATACTTAAAAACAATACTATCGATTATAACAATTGGGTATTTTATCCCAGCGTGTTTGTTGTCACCGTTGCTTTCAGCTATTTGGCCGTAAGGTTGATCAGTTACATCCCATATAGTTACTATATAATCGGTCGCAGGAATAAAATCAAAACGCTATAAAAGACCTGAACCAAATACGACAGTTAATGTCTTGTCTCACCAATGATAGTTGTAAATAGAAGTAAGTTGTAGTAAACTTTAGAACGATAAAGTTTACGGACTGGTTTGATCGAGAAGGGGCTGAGCAAGGTGTTATTTCGCAAACGGACGTTGATGTTAATGCTGATTGATGCTATGTTAATCAACCTGGCAGCTTTCGGCAGTTTTTATTTACGTTTTGAGCGCTCTGAAGGAGGTATTCCTTTAAATTATTATCAAACGTATTATCATACAGCCATTGCCGCTACTATTTTATATATTGTAGTTTTTCAAGTTTTTGGCTTATATAATCGACTTTGGCAGTATGCAAGTACGGGGGAGTTACTCTCGATCATTTATGCTGTTACTGTCGGAACGGGCGGAACAGTGGCGGTGGTTTATCTTTATGGACTTTTCAATGCTTCCACTTTCTCTTATATTAGGATGCCACGCACTGGTGCGGTACTTCTTTGGCTGGCAATGGTCTTTTTGATCGGGGGGTCACGCTTTATTTGGCGGATCTTGCAGGAAAACACCTTTGACCGTCATGTCCCAGGCTCGCAAAAGCAGGTACTTATTGTTGGTGCAGGCGATGCAGGTGTCTTAGCAGCGCGAGAATTGAAAAATCGAAATTATCGGGATGGACGTCCCATCGGCTTTATTGATGATAATCATTCAAAACAGAAATTGAAGTTACTTGGTATTCCAGTCTTGGGAACGCGTAAGGATATTGCCCACGTTGTAAAAGGTCATAATATTGATGAAGTCATTATTGCCATGCCTTCTGCCTCAGGTGAGTCTGTACGCGAAATCGTGCAAATATGTGAAAAGTCTGGGGTCGAGCTTAAGATCATGCCTGGTGTCTATGACATTATTAGCGGAGATATCAGTATCAACCCAATTCGACAGATTCAAGTAGAGGATTTACTGGGTCGAGACCCCGTTTGCGTAGATTTAGAAGAAGTAGCGGGCTATGTTGCAGGAGAGACGGTGTTTGTCACCGGTGCAGGAGGCTCTATAGGCTCAGAAATTTGCCGTCAGATTGCCAGGTTTAATCCAGGGAAACTTGTCTTAATTGGACATGGAGAAAACAGCATCTTTGAAATCGAACAGGAGTTACGTGCCGAGCACCCAGGAATCGACTATATAACAGAAATATTGGATATTAAAGACCGACAGAAAGTGTGCCTAATTTTTGAAAGATATAAGCCAGGGGTCGTCTTCCACACAGCAGCACATAAACACGTCCCCTTAATGGAACGAAATCCTGAAGAAGCCCTGAAAAACAATGTAATGGGTTCACAAAATCTGGCAGAAGCAGCCGATAAAACAAAAGTAAAAACCTTTGTCTCAATCTCCACAGATAAGGCGGTCAACCCAACAAGCGTTATGGGAGCAACCAAACGAACCGTAGAAATGTTGATTCAAAGCCTAGATCGTTGTTCACAAACTAAGTTTGTAGCCGTTCGGTTCGGAAATGTCTTAGGAAGCAACGGAAGCGTCATACCAACGTTCAAGAGACAGATAGCCAAAGGAGGTCCGGTAACGGTTACCCATCCTGATATGGTGCGCTATTTTATGACGATCCCGGAAGCGGCCCAATTAGTTATTCAAGCAGGGGCCATGGCCAAGGGTGGAGAAATCTTTATTTTGGATATGGGAAAGCCTGTAAAGATTGTGGATCTGGCAAAAGATTTAATTCGGCTTTCGGGCTTCGAACCCGATGTTGATATTAAGATACAATTCACAGGGATTCGGCCGGGAGAAAAACTTTTTGAGGAATTATTAACGGCCGAAGAAGGAATCACCTCAACCAAGCACAGCCGAATTTTCGTAGCGAAACCGAACGGTATTGACGTTAAACTCCTTGAAGAGCTAACGCATATTGTTCGAGAGCGTGGCAGTTATTTAACGCGAGATGAAGTCATTGAATTATTGCAGACAGTCATTCCAACCTTTCATAAGAAGGCAGCAAAAGCAGTAGCCAATCACTAAGGAGGAAAGTTAGTATAATGATGACCGTTAAGAACGTAATTACCAGCGAAGATGTCGTCGCAATTGCCCTTAAAGAGAAAATTCTAAAGCACGAAGCGCGAATTGGGGTTATCGGTTTAGGGTATGTAGGACTCCCTTTAGCTGTAGAAAAAGGTAAGGTCGGATTCCCTGTGATCGGTTTTGACATTAATGTTGAACGTGTCGGACGTGTTAATGCTGCAGACAACTACATTGGGGATGTTTTGGACGAAGATCTCCAAAATGTGGTGCGCAAAGGTTTACTGGTTGCTACTACGGATTTCTCCCGATTAACCGAATGCGACGTTGTGATTATATGTGTTCCCACGCCCTTAACCATTACCCGTGACCCAGATATTTCGTACATCCAAGCATCCACAGAAGCAATTGTAAAATATCTCCGCCCTGGGCAGTTAATCACCTTAGAAAGCACGACCTATCCCGGGACCACGGAGGAAGTTATTCTTCCCTTATTGGAAAAGACAGGACTTAAAGTGGGTAAGGACTTCTTCCTCGCTTTCTCACCAGAACGCGTCGATCCGGGTAACAAACGCTTTAGCACGAAAAATACCTCTAAAGTAGTTGGGGGGATGACCCCAGTTTGCCTAGAGATTGCATACGATCTTTATATCCAAACGATCAGCAATGTCGTTCCAGTCTCCTCGCCTGCCGCAGCGGAGCTGACCAAAGTCTTTGAAAACACCTACCGGGCTGTAAACATCGCTATGGTCAACGAATTAATGATGCTCTGTGACCGAATGGGGATTGATATTTGGGAAGTCGTTGAAGCCGCCGGAACAAAACCGTTTGGCATCCAAACCTTTTACCCAGGACCAGGCGTAGGGGGTCACTGTATTCCAATCGATCCCTTCTACCTTACTTGGAAAGCGCGAGAATACGATTTTCATACCCGCTTCATAGAACTTGCAGGAGAAATCAACGTTGAAGTTTCATATTATGTCGTCAATAAAGTAGTTCGTGCTCTGAACAACGAAAATAAGAGTTTGAAGGACGCTAAAATCTTCATCCTAGGCGTAGCTTACAAAAAGGACATCGACGATATGCGCGAATCACCAGCCTTGAAAATCATTGAGCTCTTGCTTAAACAAGGAGCGAATATTACGTATCATGACCCATATATTCCGGTCATTGAGCCACATGGCGGCAGTACTCTCCACCTAGAAAGCATGCCTTTGACAGATGAGGTGCTCGCAGATGCAGACAGCGTATTGATCCTCACAGACCATAGTAATGTTGATTATGAGCGTGTTGTTACAAAGGCCAAGCTCGTAGTGGATACTCGTAATGCCACGAAGAACATCCTCGAAAATCGTGAAAAGATTGTTAAAATTTAGAACACAACAACCGGGGCTCTAAAATTAATAAGACCCGGGTTAAGGGAATCGACAGATTCCCTTAACCTATATTATAGACCAAATGGCCTTTCTCGATAACAAATCTTGCTGCTTTACAGGATTGTATGAAAGAGTTGCCACTTTTCGTAAGAGAGAAAAGAAAAGAGTTGTTGAATGAATATGCACGAAGAAAAAAAGATCCGGTTTGCGATTATTGGGTGCGGGAGAATTGCACCGAAACATGCGGAGTCCATAGTAGCGCTTCCTGAAGCTGAACTCGTTGCAGTATGTGATATAGTACCGGAGTTAGCTAAGGCCTTTGCCGATAAATACGGAGCAGAGCCCTATACAGAATATTTAGAAATGCTTAAGAGGGACGACATTGATGTCGTCACCATTGCAACTTCGAGTGGATTACATGCTGAAATCGGGATTGCAGCGGCGGAAGCAGGCAAGCATGTATTGGTAGAAAAGCCAATGGCCATGACCTTAAAAACGGCTGATGAGATGATTGCGGCCTGCCACAAAGCAGGTGTTAAATTAGGCGTCATACATCAGAACCGTTTTAACGACTCGATAAAACTCCTTCGCACGGCCTTAGAGGACGGCCGCTTTGGCAAATTAACTCACGGACAGGCCACCGTCCGTTGGAATAGAAATGATAACTATTATACTCAAGCACCTTGGCGCGGGACTAAGCTCCAAGACGGCGGGGTACTTATGAATCAATCCATTCATAACATCGACCTTTTACAATGGACCTTTGGGCCAGTGGAGTCTGTTTTTGGATATACAGCAACCTTCATGCGCAAAATTGAAATGGAAGATATGGGTGCAGCCGTTATCAAGTTCAAAAGCGGTGCCATCGGACTTATCGAGGCGGCCTCAACCATATATCCAACAAACATTGAAGAGACCCTAAATGTCTTCGGTGAAACAGGATCAGTCATCGTCGGAGGAATAGCCGTTAACCGAATTGAAGTCTGGGAATTACCGGACAGCGTGGAAGAAAAAAAAGAGATTCTCGTGAGTCAGGAAGGAAATCCGCCAGATGTATACGGCTTTGGACATAGAGAACTGATTTTGGATCTTATCAAGGCCATTCGAGAAGACAGAGAACCAGCGATCCCTGGGGAAGAGGGACGTAAAGCACTGGAGATTATCTTAGCGATTTATAAGTGCCAGGAGACGAAGAAACCAGTTGTGTTTCCGATGACTGAGTAACGGGGGAGTTTGTTTTACAACGTTTGTTCCGGAAGCTAAGAGAGTTGCGTTACAGCCGCTCCGCCCCTACGCTCGCAGACCAAACTAAGGCAAAACTGCTAATGCAAGTAGGCGGGGTTCCGCCAAATTCAACATCCTTGTCTCAGTTGGCGCGGGATCCATCCGCTGGCCAAGGATGGCCGAGTGTCGCCGGAACCATGGATGGTGGCAGGCGACCTTGGCTCCCGCCCCGCCATGAAAGCGCAGTTTTGCCTAAGTTTGGTGGGCTGCTCACGTAAAGGGCTCACTTTCTGTAAAGCAACTCTCTGGGCTAAGATTACGGGTCTCGGTGAGAGCGTACATGCAAGTTTCTAGAGCATCACGGGGCCGATCCCTCCCTACGCTTGCAGACCAAACTTGAACATTGGCTGGACATGATTCAAACAGACGTCTGAGGTTAGAACACAGCTTTGGTTGGAAAGTGTCGAGGTGGTGGCAGGCGACCTTGAATCCCGCTCCGCAGATGAAAGGGCAGTTTCGCCTAGGTTTGGTTAGCTGCTCTCGTAGACTAGCCGTATTCGCCTCCGGGCAGCTTACGGGTGCTACGGAGCCATGCATGCACATGTCTTATGACCATCATGTAGATTTTATTTACAAAAGAGAACGACTAAAGCGAGTAGCTTACCAAACTTCGTGAAAAGCAGGCAGCGGAGACGAGTTGGAAACAGGACGTTTCCAACCGGCAACTGAGCCAAGGATGGCGAATTGCCGGGAACTCGTCGGAGCGGTCGGCTTTGAGCGTTAGTTTGGTCTACGCAGCTTACGGAGCGAACGTTGTAAATAAAATCGACTTGAATGACTGACACGTAAATACCCAAAACGAAAGGGGTGAAAATGATGACTGATAACATACAGCGCCAAATTGCCCCAACTTCAACCGTACCGGCCAGCGTAACAGTTGGACCTTTTTGCGTGCTTGGAGAAAATGTCGTACTTGGGGAAAATGTAATCTTGGGAGTGGGGTGTGTCCTTGGCGACGGAGCTAGGGTTGGGGCCGGAAGCGTGCTTGGGAATTATGTCAGTATCGGGGCAGGGGGACGCTTAGGCGCTCGGACTCGCATAGGGGATCACACCACGATTTACCCGCAAGTTGAGCTTGGAGAGGACGGCTTCATCGGGAGCAACTCTTCGATCGGGCGTTTGCCTAAGGCTGCAGCTACGAGTACAGTTAAAGCACAGGCAGATTTGCCTCCTCTTCGGATGGGAAATGGGTTCACAGTCGGGTGCTCTGCCGTCCTCTATGCAGGGACGAGCTATGCCGACGCGGCCTTTGTTGGAGACGGGGCTGTAGTGCGGGAGAGATGCTCGATTGGGCAGAACGTAGTCATCGGCAGCGGAGTAGCGGTAGAAAATGATACCAAAATTGGTGCGTTTACCAAGATCCAGACGGGTTCGTATATCACGGCCTATATGGAGATCGGCGAACGAGTGTTTATTGCTCCTATGGTTACAACGACAAATGACAATTTTATGGGACGTACCGAAAAACGCTTCAAATCAATCAAGGGNNACAGAAAAACGCGTCATAAAAGGGTTCCCGGCCAAAGACCTCCGAGAAGTACCGGAGGAAGAACTTCTTTAAAGAGAAAGGAAGATCCACTATGCGTATTCCACTACTAGACCTCCAGGCCCAATATCAGACGATAAAAGAGGAAATTAATCAAGCAATCCAAAACGTTTTGGATTCTTCAGTATATATTCTGGGTCCGGAAATGAAGACGTTAGAAAAGGAAATTGCGGCTTTCTGCGGGACAAAGGAAGCTGTTGCCGTAGCTAACGGTACTGATGCTTTGGTGCTGACGCTTAAGGCCTTCGGCATAGGCCCTGGAGATGAAGTGATCACCACTCCGTTTACATTCTTCGCGTCAGCAGAAACGATCGCTCTGGTTGGAGCAACGCCAGTTTTCGTAGATATTGACCCTGTGACACTGAACCTGGACCTAACGCAACTCGAGGGGAAAATAACCTCTAAAACAAAAGCGATTATCCCAGTACATATTTTTGGTCAAATGGTAGATGTTGAAAAAATTATGGAAATTGCAGCTCGCCATGACCTAAAAGTCATTGAAGACGCTGCGCAAGCGATTGGGGCAGAGTATGGAGGCAAAAAAGCTGGCTCTATTGGACATGCCTCAACCTTTAGCTTCTTCCCAACCAAAAATTTAGGAGCCTATGGAGATGCCGGAATGATTGTCACAAATGATGAAGACTTGGCCTCGCAACTCCGTATGCTTCGTTTCCATGGATCTAAAACCAAGTATTATCATGACGAAATAGGGTATAACAGCCGTCTAGATGAGCTCCAAGCTGCGATTTTGCGGGTCAAGCTGCGTTATCTGGACGTTTGGAATGAAAGCCGCCGGGAAAAGGCAAAGGTTTATGATCAACTCCTTGCCGGTGCAGCCGTTCAGATACCGGGCCGCGATCCCCAAGCATTGCCCATCTATCATTTGTATGTGCTCCGGACGGAAGAACGTAGGGCACTCATGGAGCGTCTAAAGGCCGGCGGAGTGGCCAATGCCATCTATTACCCCGTTCCGCTCCACTTACAAAAGGCGTTTCGTACTCTCGGATATAAGGTTGGAGATTTTCCAGTGGCAGAAAAAGCTTGTGAACAAGCCCTTGCGATACCTTGTTACCCTGAACTGAGCTTTGAACAACAACAAGAGATCGCAGCCATAATTAAAGGTTAGGCGAACAAGGAGGAGAAAAATGTTCTGGAACAACGGGGTTACTCGTATTAACTCAAACAAGTTGCTACTCATTATCGTTATAATGTTATCGGCCATGCTCCTGCCCTCGTTTGAAATCCGTCCGAGTTTGCCGCGTGTTCGTCTGGATGACGTTCTTATTTTTGGAGCCTTTGCAGTCAATTTGCTCCTTCGGTTACCCAGCTTTCGCTCGGATTACGATATTGAGTTAGCTAATCAGGATGCTCAGAGTAGGGGCTTGCGGGTGGTGACGAAGGTTTTTTTGCTTTTATTAGCGTCCATCATTGTTTCGAATGCGTTTGCCATGCTTTTCTTAAAAATGCCTTTTGGCATCAGGGATCTGATGGAAGGTGTCACTCTTGCAAAATACTATTTAGTCATCACGCTAGCCCTTTCCTTGAATTTACAGGAAGGCGAATTCAATGTGTTGCGGAAAGCATTTCTCGTTGGGTTTGGCTTCATTCTGTTACTTTCGTGGAGTCAATTTCTGAATTTGGCCAATGTCAATGCTTGGCTAACACCCTTCTTTGCCCAGTCTCACTTGGATAACCTTGTGAATGCTAACCCGCCTCGCGTTCTAGGGACCTTTGATAATCCAAATGTTATGGGCATTGTTTCCGTTCTGATGATGACCTTGTTTGTGACCTGGTTTTATTTCCGGAGAAACAATCGTCTCAGTGCTGCAATCCTTTTTGTTGCGACAGGGTTGACGATAAAACTGACGTTCATGACCATTTCACGAACAGCCCTCTTAGCAACGGCAACGGTGCTTACCTTCTTAAGTATCTGGGCCACGTTTAAATTCCAATGGAAAAAGGACATCCTTGTAAAAATAGGAGTGCTACTTGTCTTAACTTTAATGATATTTTTCACCTCGCCGCGGGATTTCGTATCTCGCATGAATGAGGCGACCAACTTGGAGAACAGTACATCAGCCCAAGGCCACTTTATGCGGGCGGGTAATGCGTTTGAATTTATTAAACAATCGCCGATTTTAGGTTGGGGTACGGCCAAAAGCAATATGACCACCCTCGTAGATGATGAATATGCTCTGGTGACCCGACGTTACGGTGTTGTCGGGTTAGCCTTATATCTCTGGCTTTTCCTCCGTCCTGCTAAAGCAGCACTACAGAGGGGAAGATCATATTATAACTATAATGCGTCCGAACTGGGGATAGGGGAGGATAAGACCATACTTTCCATTGCTTTTGTGGCAGTAACGCTTGCGATACTCGTGTATAACATTACCGCAGGCACCTTCTACAATCTCCAGTTAATGACCCTAGTTGCTGTTTTCATGGGCCTAATTTACAGAACAGAAGGGGAAAGCAATTGAAAGTCTGTATCTTGACCACGGCACATTCTCCCTTTGATGAGCGCATTTTTCATAAGGAGGCCCAAAGCTTAGCGAAAGCGGGCTATGAAGTGGTGATAGTGGCTCCTTATGAAAAATCCGAGGTAAAAGAAGGCATTCGGATTCAGGCTGTGAGGCCGCTTTCCTCCCGGATTGATCGGATATGGCGCATCAAACCCCTCTACAGGATTGCGCTTCAGGAAAATGCGGACATCTATCATTTTCATGATCCGGACTTGATCCCAGCGGCCTTATGGTTGAGTCGCAGGCATCGGAAATCCGTAGTTTATGATGTTCATGAATATTATGGAGATAGTCTTCTTACGCGCTATTGGCTGCCGAAGCCCTTCCGGAAGTTTGTTGCGCGGACTGTGGACCTTATAGAAAAGTGGGCGGCACGATCCTTTGCTGGTATCGTTACAGTTAACGGTCACATGGCTGAGCTTTTTAGTAGGGAGAACCCGGAAGGGGAAATCTTACATAACTATCCGCTCGAGCGGCAGTTCGAATTTTCGCGCCCTGAAAAGGTAAAGCCACCGGTCATTCTATACCTTGGAGGGATTAACCGGGAACGGGGCCTCGAAGTCATCCTGCGTGCCATGATTCTAGTGAGAAAAAAATATCCTGAGGCGGTTTGTGAACTTGTTGGTCCAGTGGAGACCTCGGACTTAGGTCCGGAATTTTCAGATCTCACCCCCTGGCTAGAACAGGGAAATATACGTTTGAGGGGAAAGGTCCCCTATGAGCAGGTACCAGAAATATTGGCACAGAGTTCGATTGCCCTAGTCCCCTTACTCCCGACTCTAAATTATCAAAAGGCGATTCCGGTAAAGCTTTTAGAATACATGGCAGCAGGTCTACCCGTGATTGGTTCCCGATTTGGTTATATCGAGGAGATCATTACCAAGAATCAATGCGGACTACTCACAGAGCCAGGTGATCCGGAAAGTCTGGCACGCGAAATTTGCACCTTATTAGAGAACCCGAAAAACACCTTAAACTACGGGCAAAATGGGTGGGATGCGTTTCATCGGGAATATACTTGGGAAAAAGAACAAAGCAAACTCTTAAGACTATATGAGCGAATACTCGCAGCGAGGGATCAGTGAAATGCGTGTTTTAATACTTTCTCATATGTACCCGAATGCGGTTAGCCCTTTAGGTGGGATCTTTGTCCGCCAGCAGGCGGTTGCTTTGGCGCGTCTTGGGGTAGAGATAAACGTCGTCGCCCCAGTACCTTGGGTGCCGGGTGTTATGGCTGGACGAGGGAAATGGGGAGGGTACCCCTCGGTTCCCTTCCAGGAACAACTGGATGGTTTTCCCGTCTATCACCCTCGGGTTCTGGAATTTCCCCGATCCCTCTTTTTCGAATACTACCCGCAAACCTATGCTCGCGGGATACAACGAGTGTTTACAGAACAAATCGCACGAGGGGTGGATATTATTCATGCCCATGTCGCTCATCCGGATGGAGCTGCTGCCCTGAGCTTTGGCCGGAAGTTTAACATCCCAGTCGTGGTCACGATTCATGGTCAGGATTTTGCTTATACGTTGAGCCGCAATCGTACTTGTGCCGAGAGTGTCCGGGCTACGCTTAAGGATGCGTCAAGAGTCATCTTGGTAAGCGATAAGCTCAAAAACCAATACGGTCTGGAAACCTGGGCTGATCAGCTTGAGAAATACAGGGTTATCTATAACGGTGTGGATCTTGAAGACGTAATCCAACGATCAGAACGGCAGGGAACCTCTCTTGACCAGGGACAAAGGGCATCACGACGTATTCTTCTTACGGTCGGTTTCTTGCGCCCGGATAAAGGGCATGCTATGGTATTAAAAGCACTNNCAAACGTTGGAGGTGCTCACTGAGAAATTAGGTCTAGGCAGTCATGTCGTGTTCTTAGGAAGCTTACCCCATCACGAAGCCATGCGTGAAATGGCCCAGTGTGATGTTTTTATCTTGCCAAGTTGGAAGGAAGCCTTTGGGGTCGTGTATTTAGAGGCAATGGCCCACGGAAAGCCTATTATCGGCACGACCGGAGAGGGGATNNCTTTTCCAGAATCAGGAACAAGCGGATGCGATGGGAAGCCGGGGGAAAGACTTAGTTACTCGCCAATTTACTTGGGATTACAATGCCCGGAAGACGCTAAAGGTCTATGAGGAAATCATGAATCGGTAGAAGGGAGGACTCCAGTGGAACTTCGTTTAGTCCTCAAGAATGCTGCCGCGTTAAGTGTGGCCAGTGTACTTTCCAAAGCGGTTTCCGCTGTTGTGGCAATCTCAGTCGCTCGTTATCTAGGACCCGAAACGTTCGGAGAATACAGCGTAGCTCTCGCCTTTGCCAGTACGTTTATCCTCTTTGCGGATTTTGGCTTGAGTAATTACATGGTCCAAGAGGGCTCTCGAGATGAAAGCGTTTTACCGCTGTTTCTGGGGAATACCCTCTTATTTAAGGTGTTTACCTTGCTAGTCGTTTACGCGCTTATGCTCGTCTTAATGCATCCTGCCAGCTTTAACCAGTCCATCCAAAGTATGATCGTCGTCTTTGGTCTGGCCAGTGGGTTAAACGCCTTAGATAGCACAGTTTATAACTATTTTCAGGCAAAACAGCAAATGTATTACGCCGCCTTCTACCAGTTTTTGTCCACATTTCTGATTGGGGCCTTGACCATCCTAGTTGTGGTGGAAAAGGGAAAAGTGGTGATGATCACCGTTTCGCAACTCGTGACGGCCGTTCTAATTTCGCTCATGTTATATGCCCACCTACGGCGCCACATACGCCTTCAATTCGATTTTTACCGTCTTATAGAAATGCTTAAACTTGGACTGCCCTACGGGATTGCAGTCATATTTTTATACGTCTATTTCCAGATAGATATGGTCATGCTTGCCCTTATGCGCTCCCCTTTTGAAGTGGGAATTTATTCAGCGGCCTATCGATTAATTGCTATCCTCTTGTTAATTCCTGGGATAGTGACAAGTGTGCTTTACCCGATCTTATTCCAGCTCGGGGTCGAGAGTAAGCAGAAACACCAAGAAACCATCGAAAAGATCTTTAAAGTCCTGAGTGCTGTCGGAATTCCTGGAAGTGTCTTGTTATTTGTTTTGGCTAATCCCTTGATGACTTGGCTCTATAAGAATCGTTTTCCACAATCGATCCCGATTATGATGCTTTTAAGTTGGTTTTTTGCCCTAGAATGCTTAAGTTTCTCACTTGGAGATGTGTTGACAACAACAAATCGGCAATGGACCCGCGCTAAGATTCAGGGGGGTGCCGCTTTATTAAATATTGCCATAAATCTTTATGCAATTCCTCGTTATGGGATTTATGGAGCGAGTGTGGCAACACTCATCACCGAACTTTACGTATTTATTATGTACTACTGGATTGTTCGACGCCAGGTTTATAAAATTCAGATCTGGCGGCAACTTCCGGTCGTTGTTTTGGCCTCAGTAGCCATGGGGCTCACAGCCTTTTTCCTGCGCCATCTTCATCCGCTGGCCTCAGCGGTCATTGCCGGAATTCTTTACCTAATAATCCTAATTAGTCTTGATAAAGATTTCCAACGTATCGGCGGGTATGTTCTGCGCCAAGGGATGTTCCGTTTTAAAACAAGGAGTTAAAGTCAGGGTTAATTGTAAATATAGTAAATCTTTACGGTTATTTAGCAAAAGTATAAGAGTAAAGGTGAACAGTTAAGAAAAGAGTGAAGAATAAAGAGTAAAGAGTAAATTATTGAAAAGTGAAGAGTGAATGAAGAAGAGTGAAACAAAAGGTAATAAATTGAAGAGTTAAGTAAACGTGAATAGTTAGGAGTTTAGAGAAATGAAACTAGTGACCGTACTGGGCGCAAGGCCCCAATTTATTAAAGCCGCCCCTCTTTCAGAGGCACTAAGAAAAAAGCACGAGGAAAAAATTGTGCATACCGGTCAGCATTACGATTACCAGATGTCTGATGTGTTTTTCGAGGAATTGGGGATTCCCAAACCAGACTATTTTCTGGGGGTAGGCTCAAAACAGCACGGTGCGCAAACTGGCGAAATGTTAACGGGTGTTGAAGAGGTGCTCCTCAAAGAAAAACCCGACTGGGTTCTCGTGTACGGGGACACAAACTCCACGTTGGCAGGAGCATTGGCCGCGGCAAAGCTCCATATTCCGATCGCTCACGTTGAAGCTGGACTGCGAAGTTATAACCGACAGATGCCGGAAGAAGTGAACCGCGTATTAACGGATCATGTCTCAACCCTAATGTTCTGCCCGACCGATCAGGCCGTCAAAAACCTCGCTCAAGAAGGGCTAATTGAAGGAGTAGTACGAACTGGGGATGTCATGGCGGATGCCCTATATTTCCATGCTCGGCGGGCGGAGGAGAGGAATATTGCGGGAAACCTCCCCTATCCGAAGAAATCGTATCTCTTGGCCACTGTACATCGAGCTGAAAATACGGATAACCCGAGCCGGCTGGAAGGAATTCTAAAGGCTTTTGCCCAGATTGAGGGGCGTATCGTGCTTCCCCTTCATCCCCGGACGAAGAAACTTATCTTGGATCGCCAAATGACTTTGCCAGGAAATGTTGAAGTCATTGAGCCTGTTGGATATTTAGAAATGATTATTTTAGAAAAAGGGGCCGAACTCATTCTCACAGACTCCGGCGGTGTACAGAAAGAAGCCTATCTATGGCAGGTTCCCTGTGTGACCCTAAGGGATGAAACGGAGTGGGTAGAGACCGTACACACGGGTTGGAATACGCTTACGGGCGCGAACACAGAGGATATTGTTGCTGCCGTTACGAGTTACCGCAAAAACCCTCTGCCGCCGTATCTCGAAAATCTTTATGGAAACGGCCGAGCTAGTGATGAAATCGTGGCTACGCTCGAAAAGAAGAGAGGGTGACTTCGTGAGCGAAGCGCAAGACGTAAGTGAACTCGTTCAACTAA
>PKWS01000416.1:175-9586 GCA_003132105.1 Desulfosporosinus sp. | reverse complement strand
ATCGGGAAACCGGGGCATGTCTATACCGTAGGTCGTGGGGATTCAGGGATGATTGGTGTGTATAAGATTGAAACGGAAGTCGTGACAGGGGCCGGGAAATTTGAAAGATCGGGTCTTGGAAACTGCAGAGAAGCTAAAGAAAACACGCTGACTGCGTTTAATTACTTCAAAGCTAATAGTAAAAACATCAGTGGTACCATAAGCACTAAGACCAAGGATTATTTAATGTATGTTCAGGACATCCAAGGCATAGGCATGACCCCTGAGCTGACTCTGACTGCATTTATCGCAATGTGTTCAGGAGCTATGGGGAAACCACCTCAGAGTCAATTAGTCGTCTTGGGTTCTATGAGTCTCGGTGGCACCATCAATAAAGTCGAACAGTTAGCGAATACTTTGCAAGTTTGCTTTGATGCTGGTGCCAAAAAGGTATTACTTCCTATGGCTTCGGCCACGGATATTGCGACCGTTCCACCGGAACTCTTTGCCAAGTTTCAAATGGCGTTTTATCAAAGCCCAGAAGATGCAGTATTTAAGGCCTTGGGGGTTGAATAAGTTCTGGCCTGTTTACCTAAATGGCCAAATTTGGTCTAGGGCATCCTTTAGCTTGTTCATGGTAATCTTTTTAGGAGTAAAGGTGCTTGTCAAATGAACATAGATTTAGTTACAAGGCTTAAGATTGGAAACCTAATATTGTACAGGGTAAATCTTATGATACTACTACAATTGTCGGAAAGAGGCTTTATCAACAAGTCAACGAAAGATTAACCCACATTATGCCAATGGATAATACAATAAGCAAGGTATGCGAAACCGATAATGTTAGGTATGGCGCGGGTCAAATTGTTTATCCCAGAATTGGCCAAGGTACGTTCAAAGTTTTAGTTACAGAGGCATATCATCGTCGCTGCGCCATATCAGGTGAGAAGACCTTGCCGGTGCTTGAGGCTGCACATATAAAACCATACTCTCAGGAAGGACCGCATAACACCAGTAATGGCCTATTATTAAGAAAAGACATACACACATTGTTTGATCGGGGCTATATAACAGTTGGTGAGGATTTACATATCGAAGTGAGCATGAGGATTAAAGAGGACTATGGAAATGGGCGAGAGTACTACGCATTCCAAGGGAAGAAATTGGTCGATGTTCCGGATAGAGTTGAAGAAAGGCCTTCAATACAGTTTATAAAATGGCACAATGAGTTATATCTCGGATTTAACAAGGCCGGTCAAGCGTAACCTGACTTCTCTGTGCAGGATTTTGCCAGTGTGGAACAAGAATTCCTTGCGATTTTCGATAGGATTAAAGTCGAGTGAGGTGTGTATTATGGGATTTCGATTTCGTAAAAGCATAAAACTAGGCGGGGGCTTTAGGCTTAACCTTAGTAAAGGAGGCTTTGGCATCAGTGGCGGGGTCAAAGGNNAAGTCCTGCCAAACAACCACAACAAACGCCAGTAATTAATATTGCAAGGCCCTATAAAGGCACGCGCTGGCTTGTAGGCGCCATCTTTGGATTAATAACGGTTGGAACGAACCCGGGGCTAGGACTATTGGTCGCTATCGTTTGTGGAATTAGATATTATACGGTTAGGTTAAGACTAAAGCAGCTAAGAAGTGAGCAAATTGAAGATACGTCAAGCATTAAAGAAAAGACGTTCTGACGCAGTTAAATAGAATTATATCAGATCGTGTCAGGTACCTCATACTATTGAGCTAAAAGGCTTGAGAATTACACTTCTGCATGCTATGTTGAGAATACCAATAATTGGAGATGGCTTGGTACTGGTGTGAGAACGGAAATTAAAAACCAACCAAATGCATTAACAAAGGGAGTGTCAAAGAGATGTCTATTTGGTCAACTTTATCTACAAAAGTTAATATTAACGAAGAAACTCTTCAGATTCGTGCAGTATCTTGTTGGATATTATCTGAGTTAGCAAAAACTGATCAAGAAATAGCTGAATATATTCAAAAGTATGGAGTATCTTCACCAGATATGCTAGAACAACTGATTAGTGATAAGCAAGTAGACGCACACCCAGCTTGGGAAGATTCAATTGATTCGTTAAATGAATGTTGACGAGCTTGCTAATTTGTGCAAAGTAGTGGATATTTCGGTGTGGCAGAGCCACCAATACGCTCGGTACTGAGCCACCGTCTGAACACAAAATTGCCAGACCGTTCAAAAAAACGATCTAGCAATTTATATTTCCACATACACCACGACGCCATAAAAGTAATATCCTACTCTACGTCCCGCTGATATCAAGGCTTTCACTCAACCCCGATATAGCACTACGGTTCGCTGATAATCTGTTTCGCCTGGGATTCACTAATTACTCCGTTATCAACCATATTTTGTACGACAAGATGTTGCCTCTCACGGGCAAGTGTTATGTTTTTGTAAGGATCGTAGTTACTTGGAGCATTTGGAAGGCCAGCAAGCATGCTCAATTCTCCTGCTTTCAACTCCGATGGAGCTTTCCCAAAGTATATCTCTCCCGCTTGGTACAATCCGTTAGCCCCATGCCCGAAGTAAATGACATTGGTGTAAAACGCAAATGTTTCTTGCTTACTCATCGTGTCATACACCCCAATGGCATAGATACTCTCAAGTAATTTCCACGAAAATGATTTTGACATATTACTTAAAAGAGTNNTCCACGAATACTGCCCGTAAAGTTCCTCTAAAATCTATTCCTTTGTTTGTGAAGAAACTGCGATCCTCAGTTGCGATTATAGCATTCCGATACGTTTCCGGTATATCGTTGTACGTTAGTAACTGAGTATGATGAGCTTGTACAAGAGTGAGCACGTCACTACGTACCTGATCAGAAATTACGTTGACATGAGTAAAGTAATACTTTAAACCAAACCAACAAATACATAGAACCACCAAGATCAAAAACAGGAACTTAAACAAACCTTTGATGAATCGCCGCATGAATTCCTCCGTTAAACCTCATTCTTTATTGTATGGTCATCGTCTATCCTTAAAACTTCCAAGGCAATTGTCCGCGTCATGGGAGCAGAATTATTTAGGGCTTGAGAGGTTGCAATTCAACAAGAGTAGATGTTCCTTGGTTGCTAAGTTGGATAGTTTCTTCGCCATCGTCAGAGACGTAATTCTGATCTCCGGTCAATTTAACTTCTTTAAGCTGCCCTGCTGTGACGATATAAGCTGTTTGGTTATTATAGACAACAACCTGGCCTTTAGCACCGACAAATGCACTCACGTTAGTAAAGGGAATTGTACCTGTCCATTCCGTTTTTAGAGAAGGGCTCTCCGTCATCTTTGAACGGTCAGTAATCGTTTTAATTTTAACGAGTTCATTGTTTTTGACTTCGCCAATATACACTTTTCCCGCTTTGATGCCTAAGACCTTATCGTAGGCGTTTCTGGAGATAAGCTTACGCTTTCCCGCATCAAAGGCGATGATATTTTGGGTAGACCCTATTTTACTGTCGATGTAAAGTGTTCCATACTGATCTGAGGCAGCCATTTTATCAATGGTCTCTCCCGATTTGCTTAAGGTACGTACGTTTTTCATAACGTTTATTTCCATGAGTCGTTCTGTTGATCCATTTTTCACAGTAAAGTACATCAAGTTAGTAGAGGTTGAGACAACGAAGTCTTCGATTTTTCCACCAGCTGGGAAGTTGCCAATCGCTTGATTTAAACGATTATCGGGAGCGGCATCATCATCACTACTTGGGAGTTCAAGCGTATAGAGCTCAGTGTTTTGCGAATTTCCAGATCGCGTAGAACTATTATCGGCATAAAAATAGATTAAGGTACTTCGGTCTGGCAGCCATTGGTACGAGAGAACACCTAAGCCTGACTCATTGTCAGAGGGTGATATTTTTTCAAAGACAACTTTATTCTTTTTAAGGTTAAATATTTTGAGTGTGCCATTTTCCATATACGCCAAATAATCCTTGGCGTAAGAAATTTGGACATTAGTGAAGCCAAGACCAGGGATGGTTGTTTTAAGTTGGAGAGCGATGGGTTCAGTACCTGCCGGTTGCATAACTTTTTGAATTTGATAATTCAATAAGGAGTAAGCTCCCAACTGCAGGACGAGCGAGATTAATGCCCAAACCAACAGGATACGCAGTTTGTTCTTCATGAGTGAGTTCTCCTTTATTAGTAGAAATTTAAGGTACATTTAAGGGGTTACTACAAAGGCTGTGGGAATATAGCGTTCACCGAAGATATCCCAAAGTTTGTTCATGACTTTGCCGTCATAGACAAGCTCTGAGGAAGAACCGCCATCGAGATTGACGGCATTCACCGCATTATACTCATTAAAGACATTCATGAGGTCGCGCAGGGTCGCTCCGATACTCCAAGTGGGTTGACGTCCGTCAATGACCACGAAAATGACGGTTCCGTCCGCCATTTGACCAATACCTGTCCGAGGGGCTATTCCCCAACCACCGTCTCCTGAAATGACAGATTTGCCCTCTACAATAAGATTAGGGCCAAAGGTAACCGCGTCCTGAATGTGTTTCTGTTGCGCTTGATTCGCCGTCATATTGCCGATGATGAGTTTCCCCTGATCATCAAACCCGGCAATATTAATCACCTTATCTCCCACATTGTTATGGACCACTTTTCCGTTCTGTATAGTCAAACCGTCGGGAAAAGCTCCGTTACCTTTACCGTTGGGGTCATAGAAACCTCCGGCATTAATTCCAGCAATGGCTCCCATATCTTTGACGAGATCGGTGACCCGTTCTCCGGTAACGCCGATTTCCTTGGTAACCGCCAATTTGACTCGTTTTGGGTCCTTAATCAGCATCACTTTACCTTTGTAACTTGGGCCTTGGATATCTTCGATCGTGATTCCAGAACTTGCATTGGTAACCACCTTGATGCGTCCAATCGTTTGAGCGCTACTGGTACCTTGAGAAGTATTGAGATTCATAATTCGATCGATTTCTGATTGTGAGAGAAATGCTTGGACAAACTGAGGATGCCGTGATGTGTAAACCGAACCAACGATCACGGATTTAAGAGCTTGGAAGGGTCCCCAGAAAACAATAAATGGAGCAAGTATTGCCGCAAAAACGAGATTAAAGCCCAAAAATATCATAACCTTCTTTATTCTTTTACTACTCTTTGTTTTCATATAAACCTCTTTTTCTTTTTAGAGTTGACAATTGCATAAAAAAATAATGCCACTGATTTTTTAGATTTGTAGTCTCTATAGTTCTTAGCTATTACACAGTAGCTGAGGCACGCACTTAGTGTATTTCCGAAAACACCTACAACACACGTTACAAAAAATACCTAATTATCAATGCCCTCGGTGATGCTGGGGGCTCTTTATTTATTCACAAAAAAAGTCCCCTCGCTAGGAGTGGTAGTACAGGAGGTGGAAAATGAAAAGAAGGTAACGTAAGATAAGGTAAGGCCTATATTTCAACCGTTAAATTAACGGGAAATCGTCTGATGTACGTCCCTTGTTTTATTAAATTTTGAATAAATTTGGAATTACGTCGCTGGAGAGCCAAGCTCTTGATATGGAAGGCGCAATACCAATCAAAACTAGCAGGATAATTAATTTCATTTATTAGTCACATCCCTTTTAAAAATTTATTCAGTGGAAGAAGAGGTGAATTTGGAAAAGTGACCTTTATGTAAACTGCTAAACTAGCAGGTGGTTATCTACTGTGTTTATTNNATTAACTTTGTGTGAAGAATGTGTGAACCAGCAATCTAGCCTCTGTATGAATTTTGCCGCCTCTTATTCTTTATACTTTATCAGATATAGTCCTTTTAATAAAAGCCTTACCATTTCTCGTTGAATTTGTTACTAACAAAATCCAAAAAACCCGCTGAAGTGGAAATTGTTAGAGGGATCAATATTTCTGCCGCCCTGTTATAGCTTTCTTCAGAACACCCTTCATCCTGTGATACCAAAGGATATAGAGAGCCAGAAACCCCAGCATTATGATCAATCCATTGTGCTGGGTGTGAAAATGGCAAATATATACCCTTTGCTGTTAGGAATTTATCCCAGTTTTCCGTGGCCCATGTTTCGAACTCTTTGTGACCGTCGAAAAGAATTCCCAAGGAATGGTGTGGAACACACATGTCTTGTACTATGTGTAGCGCTGCTCCTAAAAAGAACATCCCTTTATCGACGTCATTTGGGAAATAATTGAAAGCCCTATTGAAATAGTACTGGCACTCACCTGTTGCACCCGGCCAGACAATGATTCCTTGCTTATGGCTGTAAAAATGATTAACGTTTTTCCAACCGCGGTCAGCCCAGTATANNAGTAACTTTGTCATCTTACCAAGTGTCTGACCAATCATGCTCTCATACTTATCCAAGTCAACACCTATCCTTAGTACTTGAAATAATTTTGTCTGATTTTGCCTCCATCGGTAACAGCCGTATTTTTAACGACTAGAGTACAATAACATTTATTTCTTAGAAACAGCTTAGAAATCCAGCTTAATATGGTGAATATAGTGCATATGGTCTTGCTATCAGCTGAACTCCCAAACCTGTTCTTATACAAAGATTCCTCTCTATAAAGTAAACTTCACCGTTAGAGATCATGATTTCACGGGTCATCCCCCTTGCAAGTTCATTTAATAATCCTCTCACCTATAGATATAACATAACAAACTAATGTGTTTAATAAAGGGTTTACATGCTAAGAAATTGTTAAGGTTCCTCCAATAGTACTTGGGTGAACATCCCACTGTGCTAGAATACTTTTCTCAGGCAGTACCAAAAGAACAGAGATTTGATTCTCAACTAATAGTCCTTCATAGTATGAAATAAAAACACCATATTCATGCTCAGAGCACATTCTTTACTGCCCAATTCACATAATCTCGACTAAAACCCCAATAAACTTTCATAATTTGGACCTATTAACTTAACATGTTTTAGTTATTCTTATTGGAGTAGGCCCCTTAGACAGGCGAAGTGAACAGAAATAATAAATTTTGACATAAGTTGGATTATTTGCAAAATCCCTAAGTATCATAACTAAAATTATTAGTAACAGGAGGCTGTAATCATGGAAGACGAAGAAGGCTCAACACAAAAGGGCAATAACGACCCTTCTGGTAACTCAGACAGTGACAACTGGGAAATGACAATAATACCCATCCAGCAATACCAACCTATTTACCATAAACCGAAAAAGAAATTTGTTCCCTTTGCTAGCCTCTGTTTAATTAGCGCAGTTATAGGTGGCCTTTCAACGGTGGCCGCGATTCCCTATATTTATCCTGCAAACATATCCCCAATCCAAGCAGCGAAGACGACATCGATTATACCGGTGACTTATACTGCCAACGTACCTAATTTCCCAGTAGCACAAATCTCTAGAAACGTGGGCCCAGCGGTTGTCGGAGTTTCCAATTTCCAATCTAGCCGAAGTTCTTCTGATCTTCAAGAAGCGGGAAGCGGTTCTGGCTTTATCATTGATGCAAAAAAAGGGTATATCGCCACCAATAATCACGTGATCGACGGCGCACAGAAAATCACCGTCAGTCTAAGTGATGGGCGGAATCTAGTGGCGAAAGTCATTGGTGCAGATCCACGTACAGATCTAGCGGTATTGCAGATTTCGGATGTATCAAACCTTACTGCAGTGAATATAGGAGATTCTTCGAAAGTTGAAGTTGGCGAGCCGGTGGTCGCTATTGGGAACCCCGGCGGGAACGATTTCGCGCGTTCCGTAACCACAGGCGTCATTTCAGCAACCCATCGCACGCTTGACATACAAGGTGAGTCAAGTTTCGAGCTTCTCCAAACGGACGCAGCAATAAATCCAGGAAACAGTGGTGGTCCGCTCGTGAATTATCTAGGACAAGTCATTGGGATTAACTCCGCGAAATACGCGGAAACAGGCTTTGAAGGGATGGGCTTCTCTATTCCTATAACAGACGCCATGCCAACAATTCAGCAGTTAATCACATCTGGTGTGGCCAAACATCCAGCACTGCTAGTGAGTACGAGCGATCAAAACAACATCTATGCTAACAGTAACAATCAGCCCCTGGGGGCCTATATTGCAGCAGTGACACCCAATGGCCCAGCGGCTAAAGCTGGAATTATGAAAGGGGATGTGATCACCAAGATAAATAATATTCAGGTGCAAAATTCGTCTGGTCTTGTTCATGAACTCTATAAATATAAGGTGGGCGGCAACGTAACCATTACCTATATTAGAAATGGACAAACGAATCAAGCGCAGGCAACGCTTGGAGAAGTATCCTCAAATCAATAAATCGCAGGAACTTGGTCTGTGAATAGCTGCGTCATATAACACAATCTCCTGTATCTTTTTTAATTTAAACTTCAAATAAAGTCATTAAAGTACCTTTATTCGTATTACAATCAACTAAATCACCGGACCACCCGTTCAACGGGTGGTTTGATTTTAGCCCTATAAGGGCATGTTACTGGCAACGCCTGAAGGCGTGGTTTCGCAAGCCATTGTTACTTGCTACCCCTAAAGGGGTTTTACGATTGCCGCTTTATGTTATCTTCGATCCGATCCGCTTCAACCTGATTTTTGATGTACTTTTTGATCTCTTCCTCATTCCTCCCCACCGTATTGACATAATAGCCTTTCGCCCAAAAATGCCCATTTAAAGTTCTTTTCTTTTTGGCAGGGTAGTGCAATTTTCGTAACAGGGACCATCAGAACACGATAAAAGTGTCCCTATATAGGTGAATTTTTAGCGCCACTAGCCCTTATAATTTAGCCGTTCTGTTCTGTTCTGTTCTGTTTTGGCGGTATTGAAAGATTGTCCTGGAACTTGAGCCAACAACTGCTGCTTTGGGTGCCATAAAATATAATGGATGAGAAATCCTCCCTCTTTCAGGTGGTTTTTCAATAGACCCTTTGGTTCACGCTGCTGATTGTTTGCTGTTTGGACCAAAGGGTAATCTAGTTGAGCATACAAACGTTGGTAAGGGAGAAAAGTGGTGCTTGTTGTGAGAATACAAAAAACGATGGGATACTTTACTCGGGAACGTTGGGTTTATATTCCACTCATCGTTTTTGTTGTGCTGATATTGGGGGAACTGGTTTGGATGCAAGTGTTTCAGGCGGCATCTCTAAACGCCAAGGGTCTGGAACGCCGGGTGGTTAGCCAGAGCTTATTGCCGGTACGGGGAATTATTTATGATGATAAAGGCAATGTTTTGAGTCAGAGTATGCCGGCCCAAGAAGTCTTTGCCGATCCTAGGTCGCTTACTCAGCTCATTAGCAAACATCAATATACCAAGATGTCGAAAAATGAGATTGCTCAGAAATTAGGCAGTATCCTGGGTCTAGATTCAAAAACCATCTTAGAAAAACTCAATGAAGATAAAGCATGGATGAGTTTGGCTCACCAAGTGGATATTGACAAGACCGATC
>PKWS01000416.1:0-130 GCA_003132105.1 Desulfosporosinus sp. | reverse complement strand
TAGAGGCCTATTATGATAAGTTTCTCTATGGAACACCGGGTTCTTCTACGGTGGAGGAGGACTCGGCTCACAATCCGATAATTACTGCTCCGTACCAAACTGAACAAACACAGCCGGGTGACAATTTAAC
>PKWS01000189.1:7008-7574 GCA_003132105.1 Desulfosporosinus sp. | reverse complement strand
GCATACATTTTATGGGCTGAAAAGGCAAGATAATCGATATGGTGAAGCGGATTGTCGGGCTTCATGTTTATGGCACTGTGAGGGACCAGCTGAGCCCCATCGACTAGTATTTTCGCTCGATAGCGGTGGGCAAGTTCGGCTATTTTATGTATTGGGTTTACATATCCTGTAACATTGGAGGCTCCAGTAACGGTTACGAGTTTTACATTGCCCTTATGTTTGATCAATTTACTCTCCAGATCTTCAAGGCTTAATTTTCCGTAGGAGTCTGTTTGAACATAATCTACTTGAAACTTGTTTCGCCACGGGAGATCGTTAGAATGGTGCTCCATACAGGTTGATAGAATAACGCTTTTCTTCTTTCGTTCCCAAAGACGATAGGATAATTTATTAATCGCTTCCGTTGTATTTTTAACAAATATGACTGTATCTTGGAGAGGATCGGCGTTGACAAATTTTAGGACGATTGACCTTGCTTCTTCAAATAACTCGGAAGAAAGCTGCGATTTGTAACCTGTACCACGATGAATGGAAGAATACATGGTTGAAAATTTTACTATTTCCTC
>PKWS01000189.1:0-6958 GCA_003132105.1 Desulfosporosinus sp. | reverse complement strand
ATGATATTTAGTTTTCAATAAAAGGTGACAGAAGTTAGTTTTTAATTTACATGATATCTGTGCTACTGAAACATACTAAACCTAGGACTATAAAGTGGAGATACATGGAGGTAGGCATGAAAAAGTCAGGAGAGATCCAAAAACCACCAAAAGGGCTCACCAGCGCCAAGTACGATTCTAGAAGCGCAGAATTCAAACAGGAACAGAAAAAGGCCAAAGAGGCTGCCAAGGGTGAGTTATAAAACTTAAAGACCAGAATTCAAGCCTCAAGCCTTAGCTTGAGGCATTTTATTAGCAGAATTAACGCAAGTATGGATAAGCGAAATAGTGGGATGTAGCTTAAAAATATTTTGAAAAAGGCGCTTGAAAAGAAGGCTTATTGTCGTTATATTTAGAACTAGTACATTAGGACAGCTCGTGGTAGCTTAAGTATTTTGAAAATCGTGGCTCACCTAAACGTATGAATTGAGATATGGGAGGCTTTTAAAAATGACAACCGTTACAGAGAGATTTTTAAATTACATTAAATTTGATACCATGTCTATCGAAGAGGATACCGTCCCGACAACTCTGGGACAGATAGAGTTAGCAAAAGTTCTCGTTGAAGAATTAAAGACCATGAATATGGAAGATATCTCATTAGACGAAAATGGCTATGTGATGGCTAATTTACCGGCAAATACGAATAAGCTGATCCCAGCTCTTGGTTTTATCGCACATCTGGATACGAGCCCTGATATGAGTGGTCAGAGAGTAAATCCTCAAATTATTGATGATTATAACGGTCTTGACATCAAACTTCATGAAGAAAAGAATATCGTATTATCTCCGAGGGATTTTCCTGAGCTTCTAAACTATAAGGGTAAAACGCTGATTACAACGGATGGTACGACCTTGTTGGGGGCAGACGATAAAGCAGGAATTGCAGAAATCATGACAGCGATGGACTATCTAAAAAATCATCCGGAAATATTGCATGGTAAAATCTGCATTGCGTTTACGCCAAATGAAGAAGTGGGAAGAGGGGCAGATCACTTCAATATTGCAAAATTTGGAGCTGATTTTGCATACACCATAGATGGCGGACCGATCGGAGAACTAGAATATGAAAATTTTAATGCTGCGGGAGCAAAAATAAGTATACAAGGTAGAAATATCCATCCTGGTTCTGCAAAAGGGAAAATGATTAATGCCATTCTACTTGCTCAGGAATATGTCGATCAATTACCAAAGGGCGAAACACCAGCAGAGACGGAAGGNNTATATCATACGGGATTTTGACTTAGCTTCTTTTGAAAAAAGAAAAGAACTGATGCAGAAGATTGCTGACAATCTCAATGAAAAGTATGGGAACAGTACTTTCAAAGTTGAGATTAAGGATCAATACTTCAATATGAAGGAGAAAATTGTGCCAGTCAAACACATTGTGGACACTGCAGCAAAGGCAATGGAGGCAGTTGGAGTTGTTCCAGACATTCGCCCGATCCGAGGCGGAACCGATGGGGCAAGACTTTCCTATATGGGTTTACCTACCCCAAATATTTTCACCGGAGGACATAATTTCCACGGAAAATATGAGTTTATCCCAACATACGCCATGGAAAAGTCAGTAGAGGTCATTCTGAAAATTATTGAAATGTACTCAAAAGTATGAATGTATAAGCAAATACTGTTGAGATTATGAACGAAATATAGTATACTAAATAAGTAAACAAATCAAATATTTTAATTTACCTTTGAAATAAGAGCAATTTGACTGGCGGGGTGACAGGCTGAATTCATCCCAATGGCTGTTGCTTGTTTTTGTTTGGGTAACACTTTGAAAGGAGTCAACTATGAGCAACAGCATTTCCCTGAATAACGAAACAATGGAGATCTCTAGGTTAATAATTGAGAGATACTTAGAAAGAAAATTAAAAGAAACCGAAATCGTACATCATCTAAACGAGGTTAATGATGACGATAGAACTGCAAATCTTGCAGTGTTTATTGATATTGCTCATCACGCGAAATTCCACAAAGCCAAAAGGAAGTCTCAGTATGTCCCTGAAGTTGGACGTACTAGAAAAGCAATAGAAGCAAAAATGTTAGAAAAGTACGGCATAGTGTTTTATGGACCGTTATGTACTAGTGATAGAGAAAAAATGCTTAAACAAATGGCAGAACGCACAAAAAGAGAATTGGGCTTACTCAGCTAAGCATAATCAGAATGGGTTGTGCTTATGCCGTCTTACATAAGAGAGGTTGAATCAAATGGCAAAGATTGAGCTGATTGCAACGGCCGCTTTTGGTTTGGAATCTATTGTGGCTCGTGAACTGAAAAATCTTGGGTATGATAACTTAATGGTCGAAAACGGGAAAATCACTTTCGCCACTGATGAGCTTGCGATTTGCCGCACAAACCTCTGGTTACGTAGTTCTGATCGTGTCCTTCTTAAAATGGGCTCATTCAGTGCCCGAACATTCGAAGAGCTTTTTCAGCAAACAAAAGCACTGCCCTGGGAGGAGTGGCTTCCCGAGGATGCGAACTTCCCTGTCCAAGGGAAATCCATTAAATCCCAGCTGTTTAGTGTTTCCGATTGCCAAGCTATTGTTAAAAAGGCGATTGTTGAACGCCTCAAAGAGTGCTATGCTAGAAGCTGGTTTGAAGAGACGGGACCCCGTTATCAGATCGAAGTCGCCCTGCTAAATGATATTGTTACACTGACCATCGACACATCTGGATTAGGTTTACATAAGCGAGGATACCGACAACTTGCTGGACAAGCACCGCTAAAAGAAACTTTAGCGGCGGCAATGATTCAACTAAGCTTCTGGAACAAAGATCGCACATTAATAGACCCTTTCTGTGGAACCGGAACCATTCCCATCGAAGCCGCATTTATTGCTCAAAACCGGGCACCGGGCCTCAAACGTAGTTTTGCAGCAGAGAAATGGCCAAGAATTCCCAATGCACTCTGGCAAGAAGCTTGGCAGGAAGCGCTCGATCTTTGGGATCGCAACGTACCCTTACATATCTACGGTTCAGATATCGATCCGAACGCTTTGGCCTTGGCTCGCACGCACGCCCTTGAGGCAGGGGTAGAAGATGTAATACACTTTCAGCGACTACCGGTGGCAGAAGTACGGTCTAGGTTTAAATATGGGCATATGATTGCCAACCCACCTTATGGAGAGCGAATTGGGGATGTCACAGAGATTGAAGGACTTTATCTTGAACTCGGTGAAACGTTTAATCGTTTGGAAAACTGGTCTCTTCATATGCTTACCACTCACCAATTTCCAGAACGATTAATTGGACGACGTTGGGATAAAAGCCGAAAACTTTATACTGGACGGCTTGAATGCCATTACTTCCAGTTCTTTGGCCCA
The DNA here is from genome assembly GCA_003132105.1 of Desulfosporosinus sp. Lineage (GTDB taxonomy): Bacteria > Bacillota > Desulfitobacteriia > Desulfitobacteriales > Desulfitobacteriaceae > Desulfosporosinus. Next base: position 3,586 of record PKWS01000189.1, on the reverse strand, counting down.
CGTCCCCCAAGGGAAGCGTACCAAAACGACGTAAACAAAACATCTAATTCAAGTGTGCCTTTAACAACGAATTAACAGACAAGAAGTCAAAAAAAAGTCTAATGCGATATACTATGTCCAGACCGGAAGGATGATATATCAACATGGAACAACACCTTCTTGTGTTCAAAGATGTGGCGGAAACGAAAAACATTACGTTATCAGCTAAGAAGCTACACATGAGTCAACCCAGCATTAGTTTGCAAATTCAGAATCTGGAAAACCAGTATGGTGCTCGTTTTTTTTACCGCACCAATAAAGGGGTAACGCTGACTAAAGAGGGTGAAGTTTTCTATAAACATGTCCGGAGTGTCTTGGACATTCTTTCGAGTGCGAGAGAGGAGATCGACGCTTTAGCAAAAGGGCAGAGAGGACTAATCTATCTGGGCGCGACATTAACAATTGGAGAATATATTCTTCCGAATATTCTTGCTTTCCTATATAAGACGCACCCAGACGTAGACTTCAAAGTAAAGATAGCTAATACCGAGTCAATTTCTCATGACGTTTTAGAGAAGAAACTTCATATCGGTTTGATTGAGGGGCCAGTTCCTCAACATAAGGATCTTAATGTGGAAAAGTTTTGGGAAGACGAGTTAGTAGTCGTTCTTCCCCATTTTCACCCCTGGGCGTCAAGAAAAAGCATTACCCTAGCAGAACTTCCACATGAGCGTCTAGTGACACGTGAGGACGGTTCAGGAACGCGTAAGGTGATGGAAATGGCCCTTAAAGAGCGAGGGCTTGATCTGGAACACTTGAATATAACTATGGAACTGGGAAGTACTCAGGCAATCAAACAAGTGGTCTCGGCGGGACTTGGCATTACAATTATCTCAGCGTTGACAGTCAGTCAGGAATGCGAACAAAAGATATTTAGAACTTTAAGAATACAAGACGCACCTATTTATCGGCCTCTCAGTATTCTCACTAATGCCCAAACTAACCAGACCAAAAATGAGTGCCTCTTAATCAACCTACTTAATGATCATAAATTACTATCCGATGTTTTAAGTAAGGATTTTAGTGGATTAGAGCATCACGAGTAAGCTGCTTTGTGCTCACCAACTGCAATGAGTGGTAGGAAAGTACGAGGACAGAAAAAAACCTTCCCAGGCAATTAAGCCTGAAAAGGTTTTTTTATACTAGTCAGAAAGTATAACTGTCAGTTATATACTTTCCTGCTGGTCCCTTCTCGCCATCCATGGCTACAGTGACACTCGGCCANNCCAGCCAAGTTTTCTTTATAACGATTTACCAATTGCTGCGTACACGGGGTTGGTAGCAGTCGCGGCAATATACTGGTTTGTCACCAGAAGGTTGGAAAGGTACTGTGGTTTCCTTTCCACAAGTAGCACAAATAGCTGGGAACATTTCGCGTGGTTGACGAGAATATCCGCCGCCACCGCCGTTATTTCTGGTTTGCTCTTTTCTAGTAGAACGGCATTCTGGGCAACGTCCTGGCTCATTAGTAAACCCTTTTTCGGCATAGAACTCTTGTTCAGATGCTGTAAATTCAAACTCACGACCGCAATCCTTACAACTTAAAACTTTGTCGTTAAACATTAAAAAAACCTCCGCAATTTTATTACCCGCTACATGGAAGTTAGAAAAATCTTCCCATAGCCTTAGGCAATCGAGAAGGTTCGTGTAAATTCACAAGTACTTCGAGCTTATTAAGCATAACTAAATAATTAATATTAGTCAATATTTCATCACGAAAATTCGAACATAATACCTCACAATTCAGCTTATGTTGTTCTAATAAGAATAATTCCTCATGACATGCAAGACTGTCCGCCCGCCATAAATATAGTAAGACTATATCGCATAATAATAAGCCGATAGACCTTTTACTGATTCATGCAAGATGGGGGATGACCAAATTGGAGCACCTCGATATTGAGACGCTACCGGATCGTATCCTGGGTATGCTGAGACTTGAGGCCTTATTCAACCAGAAGGGCTATTTAATCTGCCAGTCTTCTGGAGAAAGGATATATAACTTTGATGAGGTTGTTACGATCTTCATTCCACTTAGTCCATCAACTGATCAAGTCATGGCTGTTCATAGCGATCGCGCCAAAGCATTTATACAGAGCTTACTTTTGACATTTCATTAGCAATATAGGGGTGCGGGCAGATAGAACGGAAACAAGGGAACAACGTTTAAATCGAATTAACATTCAAAGATGAGGTAGGGCCGTCCTTGGCTCTACCTTGTTTATGTTCAAACCCAAAATGTAAAACCCGGTTCCATCCCTCGGTAACAAAAGGGCAAAAATCCTTGCTTCTCAAAGGTAATTAAAGATAGGACTAAAGACTAGGACTGATTCGCCTTCAATTGTGACTATTGCCTTATACTCTTACGCGCACCACGGATATATAATGAAATCAAGAAACACACTGGTTTACCAGAAAATAAAGGAGGGTTTTGAAATGAAAGCAAAGTTAATGGGACTCTTTAAGGATGAAACAGGACAAGCAATGACTGAGTATGGACTCATTCTCGCACTCATAGCGGTAGTCGTCATTGTTGCTCTAGGAGCGATAGGTGGCCAACTTAATACATTTTTTGAAACCATAAAAACTGCGCTTGGTGGCTAACATATTTGTAACTAAAGCCTTCTCATAACCAATTGCTTATTAATTCACCAAACACAACTCAGAACCCTACTGCCCGCAGTAGGGTTCTTTACTCAAAAAAAGGGGGGTGCGCTATGGGGTTGAATGAGTTTGCTCTGGGATTGACATTAGGCATCGCTGTCTTCACCGACTGGCGTGAACACAAGATCTATAACAAACTGCTTGTTCCCGCCTTTTTCACTGCGCTCTTGCTCCATACGTTTCAGGGGGGCATTTCGGGATTGACGAGCAGTCTCTTAGGAGCCGCTACTGGTTTTGTATTGCTCCTTCTCCCATATCTTATGGGAGGGATGGGTGCAGGAGATGTGAAGTTGCTAGCGGTGATCGGGGCTTTTGGCGGTGCCTGGTTTGTCATCACCAGTGTTCTTTACGGAGCCGTTATCGGCGGCCTCATCTCGGTCTTTCTACTTGCTCGCCGTAAAGCTCTGGGAAATACACTGAAACACTTCCTGCTCTTTCTCCCCATTCTTCAAAAACCTCAGCATTTAANNCGAAGCCATGAACAATGTGCGACAAGAAAAGTTTCCCTACGGAATTGCGATTGCTTTAGGAACACTGATTGCTTTGTTTTTGCCCTTGGGAGGGGGAGTGTCATGATTCGAAGACTCCGGAAAGGAGAACAGGGCCAAGCTTTAGTTGAAATGGCCCTTGTCTTGCCTCTTCTTTTCCTGTTACTGTTCGGCGTGATTGAGATGGGACGTATTGGCTACGCTTATATTACCGTTAGCAATGCCGCTAGGGCGGGCGGGAGGACAGCAACCATCGGAGGAACGGATCTCGATATTAATAGTTCAATCAAGAATGCAGCAGTTTCTCTTGATCCCGCGAGCCTAACGATCACAATTACACCGCTCCAAAGCCTACGACAGTCTGGGCAATCGGTAACGGTGCAAGTCAGTTATCC
>PKWS01000014.1 GCA_003132105.1 Desulfosporosinus sp. | reverse complement strand
AGATTCGAAAGTACTATATTAACTAGGCTATGATAGACTATAGGTATGAATGCAATAAAAAAAATTAGATTAGAAATGAAAATCTCACAAGCTACACTTGCCAGAAAAGCAAATATAGATGTGAGATACTTTCAACGAATTGAAAAAGGAGATCAAGTCCCAACAATATACATTGCTTTAAATATAGCAAGAATATTGCATACAACTGTTGAAAATCTGTTTAATTAATCGCGTTTCGCGTGTTTATGTAGTATCAATGCAACGATTGCTATCAGGACTTCATTCCTATATTCTTTTTAAGTTTCCTAATCCTTCTAACACTTCATCCATTGGCAAATTCCCTTTTTGAAGGTCAGCTTGGTCTTTATTTAATAATCTTTCGTAAAAGGCTATACCTTTAGCCACCAGATCCTTGTTTGCCTCGGCTTTTTCAATTAATTCAAAGAGTACATCCTCAGCCTTCGCATACTCTGTAGTGAGTTCGTAGTATTGAAATAGCAATAATAGACTTTCCCTGGGGACATTGAGCAGTCCGATTTTCTCTATTAGTTCATTGACCTTGTCTTGATTTTGTTCCAAAACCGAATTGTCGCCCTTTAATAGAACATTGATCATAATATTTGCATTCTTTAAGTATAAATTCTTGGCTCTAGACAGCTCTCCCTTAATCTCATATATATCTGCTTGTTGATATAATAATTCAGCAAGAATAAGACTCTTTTCGGAATTGGTCTGCCCACTTACCCGCTGGAGTAGGATTTCATAGGGTAGTGCCTCTAAGATTTCTGTGTTAAGACCGGTAAAATCTTTTAATGTGTCCGTTAAGACCACTTGACTCTCTTCGATTTTGTTCTCAGCCTTTAATCCCATAATCCTGGCAACAGCGTTTGTAAACTGTTGTATGATTTTCATTATATAATCTTTTTCTTCAAACATTTTATACTCCATAGTTCTTTACTGAATTTTTTGTATATTCTACTCACTATACTTCTCTTGGAGTCCTATGACAACTATCCTAAAATAAGGGCATAGCAGCAGGCGATTTTGGTCATTATAAAAAGGCAGTAATAATTGGTTAGGAGGGCTTACTTTGAACAAACCGGATAATCGCGCGGATAACGAGGCGCATTTGCAAAAACATATCGACCACACTGTTGCTAATTTGCATAAAGCAGAAGATTACTTGGATGAGCACGCAGATGAGATCACAGCAGACGAGAAGCAAGGGATCGAAGCTAAAAATGATCGACGCAAAGAAAGTATTAAAGGTTTCGCAGAGGAAAAAAGAGACGAATCTCAACAATAAATACCATTCTATCTCCGTTCCACAAACGCATGCAGCTCCTTCCAGTTTAGGAAGAGGCTGCTTTTTTTACTTTAGGAAGACTGTTCATCTACTTCTTGATAAGGAGGTTCTTTAGTCTGGACCATGACGACATCCGCATTATGATCGGGTCGGGAAGAGGAATCACATACTTTTTGTCGAAACTAATTATAATTATACTATAGAGAAACAATTATTGAAAATAAGAATAGGAGTATGAGATTAAATGAATAAACTGAGTTCGGGCTTTAGTATTTTGAGTATTGTTCTTAGTCTAACTATCGTTGTTTCCGGTTGCGCAGCAACTAAGGCCCCCGATAATAATCAACTAACGAAAACGGTTAAAATCGGAGTGTTGCCTATCGAAGATAATTTGCCATTTTATGTTGCAGAAAAAGATGGACTCTATTCCAAAGAAGGGGTTCAGGTAGAATTGGTTAGCTTTGCGAGTGCCCTGGAACGGGATACAGCATTACAAGCAGGACAAATTGATGGAGAAGTAGCGGATATGGTAGCTGTGGCTTTGTTAAAGAAAATCGGAACCGATGTGAAAATAGCTTCCATCGGGCTTGGCGCAACTCCTAAAGAAGGGCGTTTTGCGATTTTATCCTCACCTAAGTCGAGTATTAAAAATATGGCAGAATTAAAAGGAGCGACTCTAGGGATATCTCAAAACTCGATTATTGACTATGTCAGCGATCAAATGCTCCTAGATAAAGNNCCGCTTGTCTTCCTGATCCTCTTGCTTCGCTGGCTCAAGCCAAGGGGGCCCATGTGATTATGGATGATACGTACCGGAATATTTCCCAGACCGTTTTCTTATTTCGAACTAAAAGTATTCAGGAGAACCCCCAGGGAATTAAAGCTGCCGTACGAGTTTATGGCTCTGCTGGACAAGCGTTAAGTAAAAATCCCGATCAATATCGCAGTCTTTTTTTAGAAAAAGCCCAAATTCCTGCTGAATTAAAGGAAATTTATAAAACGCCTACCTTCTCGAAGCTTCAACTTCCAACAGAAGAAGAAGTTAATAGTGTTATGAAATGGATGGTCGATAAAAAGCTCATTCCCCAAGCTTACAGCTATCAGGATTTAGTGGACTCCAATCTCCTGCCCAAATTGTAATCGATGGTCGTTGTTCGTTGATTTCTGTTATAAGGGGAGAATAACCTGTGATTGAAGTGTCTCATTGTGATCTAGCTTATGTTCAAGGAGCGTCACAGGTCAAGGTCTATGACGATTTTAGTTTGAAGGTTGAACAAGGCGAAAGCTTAGTTCTAATAGGCCCATCAGGTTGCGGCAAGAGCACTCTTCTATATCTATTAGCTGGGTTGTTGCAACCAACAGGCGGTGAGATCAGAATTTGGGATGAGCGGGTGATGGGTACACGGCAGAAAACAGCCTTTATTCTGCAAGAATATGGGCTGTTCCCCTGGCTTAATGTGGAACAAAATGTTAGTTTAGGTTTGCGAGTTCGGCATATACCTAAGGGGATGTATCAGGGGGCAGTCGAACAAATGGTCCACAAAATGGGTCTGTCGCAAGTGAAGCATCATTTTCCTAGTCAGTTGAGCGGTGGGCAAAGACAGCGAGTGGCTTTGGCTAGGGCGTTAACCTTACAACCGGATCTGCTCTTAATGGATGAGCCTTTGTCGGCCCTCGATGCCTTGACCCGTGAACGACTGCAAAAACTTTTATTAGAAATCTGGCAGGAACAGAAGTTAACAACTGTTTTAGTAACTCACAGTATTGAAGAGGCTGTTTTTCTAGGTAGTCGTATCTTAGTGCTGGCGGATGGCCGCCCCACTCATGTCATGGGCGAAATACTGAATCCTCTCGTTGGGCAAAATGGCTATCGTCAGACGTCGGAATTTTTCCAGAA
>PKWS01000065.1 GCA_003132105.1 Desulfosporosinus sp. | reverse complement strand
GCCCGGGACGCAGTGTCACACAGGCGCGACGTCTTTTACGTAGGCTCTGTTCGTAAGATTTGTTGCTTTTTTGGGGAAATAAAAAATGCTCATTATGTCTTATATGACATAGCCACTAACGTATTAATGGATATATGTCTTATTTAAATAGTTCAGGTTTTTCTGCCTTAAATTCAATATATCCACAGTTTGGACATACAAGAGTATTTATCTTACTTAGTTTGTCAAATAATTTTGATTTGAAATCATGCTGAAGTACAAACATTCCCAAACCTGGATTTATAAAAGCCTCTTTCATTTCAATTTCACAATCTTTACAATTTCTTTTCATATTCAAACTCCTTTAATTTGGCTTCGTCTTCCCCGCTCCAAAAGCAGGACGGTGCACATAGAATGTGCCGTCTCCCAAGACTGGCTCACTCCACACCGTTCCCCCGTTCCTAGCCCGGGACGCAGTGTCACACGAGCGCGACGTCTTTACGTAAGCAGATTAGCAAACTCCGTGTAAGCGACCCCAGACACGGGGCAGCGCACAAGGACGTGCGCTGCCGCCAATGCGCCATGGANNAGTCCCCTATTTACCTAGTTTCGCCACCTTAAACGTAGACACCATCAAAAAAGCCAAAACCACCATACTTACAGGATAAATATACCATGGCAACATAGTACGAAAGAACATTAATAGAGCTAAAAGGCCACCAGCGAAGGTAATGGGGACGCCTACAAAATGAGTTGTAATATTGAGCATATTAAAACGTGCTAAACGGCTAGCTCCACATAATACAAAAATTGCAGCAATACCCAGCCCAATATACCTTACATACCCCGGTTGTAGTGGGTGCAAGATTGCCTGATAAGTAAGGATTGCTGGTGCTACACCAAAAGAAACCAAGTCACTCAAAGAATCGAGTTCTTTNNAAAATCAGGGCAAGAAAACCAAATAGCAAATTAGCCAAGGTGAAGATGCTCGGGATCATACGAGCTGTAATCGGATTTCCTTTCATTCGACACTCACTCTCCCTATTACACTTACTCCGCCACGCACCTTATCTCCCGGACTAACCATTATTTCAACATTTGTTGGTACAAAAATTTCTGAACACGATCCAAACTTGATAAGACCATACCTTTCCCCTTTGCCGACTTTGTCTCCCTTATTAACCCAACACACAATCCGTCGAGCAATAAATCCAGTCACCTGAGTCACCAAGATTTCCAAGTGTTCATTTTGGATTCCCACATAGTTTTTCTCGTTCAGCTCAGACGCATGGCTTTTAAAGGCTGGGATCATCTTTCCTGGCCGGTAGGCGCGGAAGACAACCTCGCCTGCCATTGGGCTGCGATTGACATGAACGTTAAATATACTTAAGAAAATACGAACACGTATGCTTTCTCCGTTAAGAAACTGGTCTTCAAAGACCCTTTCCACATCCATAACTACACCGTCCGCAGGGGAAACTAACATTAATTCATCCGTTTGAATATCTCTTTCGGGGTTACGAAAGAAATATGAAATAAACAAGAACAGGATANNATAAAACCAAGCATCACGAGAAATGGGATATTGTTTCACCGAAAAGTTGACCTCCTCCTCTTGATTTCCTCTAGTTTATCATTTATATGACGATTAGAAAAGTCTTAGTCTAATTCCATTGCTCTCCATTCATCGATTTTACGAAGAATTAGTGAATTTTCACCTCGAATATGAGTCTGAATTGGTAAGGAGTTCAGAAAGTACCTCCCGTAATATTTTCCAATGACTCGGTCATCCAGTAAAATGACAATTCCACGATCCCCCTTGGAACGAATCAAACGGCCAAACCCTTGCTTAAAACGGATAACGGCTTCTGGTAGTAAAAGTTCTTGAAAAGGGTCACGTCCTAAAGATTTGAGAAATTCGGATCGAGCCTCGATTAATGGTAAGGACGGGGGCCAAAAAGGTAGTTTAACCAAGATGACACAAGATAATGTATCACCTGGTATATCAATTCCCTCCCAGAAGCTATTGGCTCCTAAAAGAACACTCCTTGGATTTCTCTTAAAAGCTTCTAGGATTGTGCTTCGTTCTCCGTGAACTCCTTGTGCTAAAATCTGAATACCAATTTTCGACAATCTTGGAGTCAAAGAGGCATAGGTTTCACGGAGCAATTTATGAGCCGTAAATAAAACTAAAGTGCGACCATTCATGCGCTCCGCAACTTCAGCTATGAACTCCGAGAGATCCTTAGCTTTTTCCTCGTTAGAATCTTGGAGGCCTATGCCCTTTTTGACCACGAAAAATCTCATCTGCTGTTCATAGTCAAAAGGAGAGTCTACCTGGGCAGTTGTTGTCGTTTTCGGTAATCCAATATCTCGCAGAAAATGCTCAAATGAATTGGATATGCTCAACGTCGCCGAGGTTAAAATTACAGCATCTATACGAGAAAAAATTTTTTCCTTGAGAATATCACTAACTTCAATGGGGGAAGTTTTTAAATAAAGTCTCGAATTTTGTTCAAGCCAAGTTACTTGTTTCGGGTTATCGACGTTTTGTACTAGTATCAGCGTGTCAAGCAGTGCTTGTAACTCTCTTTGATGACCCACTAAAACGTATTTCAGCTCTTCAATCTCATC
>PKWS01000038.1 GCA_003132105.1 Desulfosporosinus sp. | reverse complement strand
TTTGCACAACGTGTTCTAGTGGCGAGACAGAGGAATGGAGCCGAATGATCGCTGAAGAGGTCGTACAAGTCAATCATCGTCATGTCATATTTACCATCGACGAAGGTTTAAGAGTCATCTTCCAGATGCATCGAGAACTCTTGAAAGACCTCATGGATGAATCAGTCAAGATTGTTCAAGACTGGTTTAANNCGAATGAATTTCAATCCACATGTTCATATGCTAGTAACCATGGGAGGGATGAAAAAGCAAGGAGAATGGAAAGTCTACGACTATATACCGTTTGCTATGTTGAGAAAACAATGGCAGACAGTCGTCTTAAAATTAATACGACGTTCACTGAGTGAAAGTGAGAAGAAGAAGGTTCAACACCTATTGCAAAAGGCTTATAGCGCCAATGGAGAAGGATTCTATGTTTATGCACCGAAACAGAAGGGGAATGTTAAAGTACAAATAGGTTACATAGGACGGTATATACGCCGACCCGCTATAGCTTTGCATCGAATCGAGAATTATGACGGTCAGTATGTAACCTTTCGATATCATGATAAAAAGGACGGACAAGAGAAACTGGAAACCATAACGGTCGAAGAATTCATCATGAGATTAATCGTCCATATACCCGATGAACAGTTCAAAACGATAAGACATTATGGAATTTATTCACGACGAATTAAGAAAATTAGCAAGAAGTTAATTTCTAATTGGCAAAAAGAAGTTAGGAAATGGATCGTTAACGTTAAGAAAATCGTCAAACGCAGAAACTGGCNNGAGAAGTGTGTCTGAAGGACGGACAATTAGAGATCAAATATGCCAGTGACGAGACAGCAAGAAACTACATGGAAAGGATGATTTATAATTTCACCGGTATCAAAGTCGCGAAGCCCCAAAAAGAAGAAGAAAAGAGACCAGAACTCAAACTCCAAGAAGACAGAGGAAAACCAGGGTGTGATCAATTATATATGTTTAGAGTGTCATGAACATGAGGAGATACCCTTAGACGTCGTCAGAACAATGGATGCAATGGATGATGGGGATTCAATAGTACCTCCACAGTTTAGTTGTGAGAAGTGTGGTGGTACCATGTATCCAGAGTATTATAAGGGACTTCATGGGAATGAGTATAAAATTACGGATGTCCTAGATGAATAAAGGACCGAGGCGCAGCCGAGGTTTTTCTTATACAAAATGTTTAAAATGTAAGGATTTTAAACATTTTGAGTTTATTGTTCATAGTCTTTCGAGTCTAAAAACGTTATAAATAGGGTGTGGATTCCAATCAGGGACACAAATCGAAAATGATGGAGGTAAGGTATGATGAAGAAAGACTATGAAAACAAGCAGGTTTATTTTGTCGGTGGTGGATTAGCTTCCCTCGCCGGTGCAGTTTATCTGATCAGAGATTGTGATTTTCCAGGTAAGAATATTCATATTATCGAAGAGATGAAGATTATCGGTGGAAGTAATGACGGGGCTGGAAATCCCGAGCAGGGATATGTTATGCGCGGTGGGCGGATGCTCAATGATGAAGCCTATGAGAACACTTGGGAATTGTTAAGTTCTATTCCCTCTCTGGATGATGCGGATCGATCAGTGAGAACTGAAATAATGGAATTCGATACGGCACATCCGACTCACGCTAAGGCGAGGCTTGTCAATAAACAGGCCGAGATTGAAGACGTTACCTCCATGGGGTTTGATCTCAGTGATCGTATGGCTATGGCTAAACTCATCATTACACCCGAGGAAAAGATGGGTAAGGCGAGAATCAATGATTGGTTTGGTGCGCACTTCTTTGAGACCAACTTTTGGGATATGTGGGCGACCACCTTTGCATTTCAACCTTGGCATAGCGCAGTTGAATTCAAACGATATATGATCCGTTTCATGCATGAGTTCCCTAGAATACAAACACTCGAGGGGGTTACTAGGACCCCGTATAATCAGTATGATTCAATCATTCTTCCTCTGAAGAAATATTTAGATCAATTCGATGTCGATTTTGAGATGAAATGTACGGTTACGGATCTGGATTTCAAGGATTCGGACGGTATCACCGTCACAGCGATACGGTATAACCGAGAGGGTGTACAGGGAGTGATCGAAATCAATGAAGGGGATCGGGTCATCGTCACCAATGGTTCCATGACGGATGGTTATAGTCTCGGTTCAATGACCAAAGCACCTGTTCTGAAGGGTAAGGGAAACTCTTGGGAATTGTGGGATACAATTGCTAAAAAGAAGCCAGGCTTGGGAAATCCATCTTCCTTTGATGACCATATTGACGGCTCAAAGTGGGAGTCTTTCACGGTCACTTGTCGGGATTCAAGATTCTTCGACTTGATGGAAAAGTTTTCACGCAATAAAGCGGGCTCAGGTGCCCTTGTTACCTTCAAAGATTCAAGTTGGTTTATGTCGATTGTGCTCGCCCACCAACCACACTTCCTCAACCAGCCAGAGAATGTCAAGGTATTCTGGGGGTATGGACTGTATCCCGACAATGTGGGAGATTATGTGAAGAAACGGATGAGTGATTGCACGGGCGAGGAGATCTTGGCTGAGCTTTTATATCATCTTCGATTTGAGGATGACAGGGAAGAGATTGTAAAATCCGCCAACTGCATACCCTGTATGATGCCGTTTATTACATCCCAATTTATGCCTAGAGCGCTTGGCGACAGACCGCAGGTTGTTCCAGCAGGGTCGACTAATTTGGCCTTCGTCGGTCAGTTCTGCGAAATTCCGGATGATGTTGTCTTTACTGAAGAATACTCTGTGCGGACAGCAAGAATTGCAGTCTATAAACTTTTTGGAATCAATCGAGAAATTTGCCCTATCAATCAGTATCAATACGATATTCGTACTTTGTTTAGTGCTTTTATTACATCCTATAGATAAAAACCAAGGGGAAGCGAAGGGACGGTTCTCGCGCTTCCTTGAAGCGAAAATTTTGACGCTACTGATTAAGCAAGATGAATACCACCTTCAAAGTAGCTTGAACCTAAATTCACTTACCGCTCGCTCAATACTTTCCTGGGAAGTAACGATCGGTATCCCGGCCTTCTTGATCTTCGTATAGGACAGGAGTAAATCCCGTTTGCATTCGCGATATTTGTCCCGATCCGGCAAGAGGATTTGCCGGATACGTTCTTCTTCCAGTCCTAAGCATTTCAGGATAAAGATTGCCGTTTCGTACGTGCTTTCATTATTCACTGAGCCGAAATGATAGGTGCCATAAGGCAGTTCGAAGACTTTGGAGAAATGGTCAATGATATCATAAACATAGGTAATGCCCCGGTACTCATGGACGGGCATTTTACCGGATTTAGCATTTAGGGCAATTTTGATGACATTCCATAGAAGATTAGACCCCACCGGCAGATTCCTTTCCGGAAAGCCGCAGAGCCAGCTAAAACGCAGGATCCAAAGATTTTCTATTTCGTTTTTTAAAAGACTTTCCGCTTCGAGTTTTGTTTTTCCATAGACAGTACTGGGAATGGCTTTGCTTTCTTCTGTATAAGGGCCCTCTTCGGGGTTGCCGTTAAAAACCTGTTCACTGCTAAAGAAAACAAGTTTAGCCTTGACTTCATTTGCTGCCTTGGCTAGGTTTAAAGAACTTGCAACATTGACAGTATAAGCTAACTCAGGATCCTTTTCACAGTCAGCCGTTGCCGTCATGGCGGCACCATGGATGATGATATCCGGGTGGATTTGCTTAATAACCCGGGCCGTTTCTTGGGCACTCATACGAATATCCTGGCGTCTTAACGGAATCATTTCACAGAGGGGATGATTTAGCTTAAAGTAGTTGATAAGCCTGGAATTCAAGAAGCCGCTGGCTCCTGTGACAGCAATTTTTAAGCGTTTCATTTTCGTCCTCCCAAGTGATTTATTAAACTTCCATGCCCCTACGCAGCACCGCAAGGGAAGGAATAAATAGTATTTGCCATATGTAAAATACACATTAGTGAAGATTATTAATCTAGTTATCCAAATGTCATTGTGCTAAGCTTAATATAAGCCATTAATTTCTGCATTACAACTTAGCATTACAAATTTTTGGCATAATATTTAGACTAATAATAGGGAGTTTTTAAAATGATGCGTTTGGTTTGTTTAGATGTTGACGGCACATTGGTCAATGAAAAGAAGGAGATTCCCCCTAAAGTTCTGTCCTCCTTGCGGCGTTTACAAGAGCGTGGGGTTCAAGTAACCTTGGCTTCCGGAAGGCTTATCTCTTCTTTGAGGGAGTACGCGGATTTAATTGGCACCCATATTCCTTTGATAGCTCTTAATGGTGCATGGGTAGAAAAGAACGGGGAAAAACCGATCCTGTGCTCCCCTTTAGCGACCCATACAGCGTGCCAATTGATTGAAAAGGCTGAGCAAGACGGTTTGCATGTGAGTGTCTATTTTGCGGATGCAGTTATGCTCAAAAATGATAATTCCGACCAGGATTGGCCTAATTTTCACAAGAAATTAGAGTATCTCGAGGCCGAGGTTGTAGACCATTGGCCTTTCACTCAGAAAAATAATCAACATTATGATACACAGGCACTCAATTATGATTCGAGGCCACTCATGAAAATCCTTGTTTCGGGAAAACCTGAAAGAGTCGCGGAATTTATCACAAAATACGAAAAAGAATTCCAGGCGCGGTGCCATTTTTTCCTTAGTCATGACCAACATCTGGAGATTGTCTCCCCGAAAGTTTCCAAAGGAGAGGCCCTGCGCGTTGTTGCTGCTCATTTAGGAATCAAGCGGGAGGAAGTGCTTGCTATGGGAGACCATTATAATGATATATCCATGTTGGAATTTGCCGGCTTTGGCGTGGCGATGGGTAATGCACCGCAACAAGTACAAGCCAGGGCTAACTGGGTGACGAAATCAAACACGGAAATGGGTGTGGCAGTTGCCTTAGCCCATGTCTTTGGGGAGTGGGTGTTAGGCTAATGCAATTTCGACTATATATTCGAGTGCTTTATAATCAAATCCATTAATTTGGGTAGAATAACTAGCATTGCCACATTAATGTGGCAATGATTTTGAATTTTCAAGACAATGTAATTGTGTTAACCTTAAGTTGCAAAGAGGAGGAATCGTCAATGATGACGAAGCGGAGTTACCAGTTAGTGCGGGAGCTCTTACTCACTAGGCAACCAGTCACTTTGGAAATACTAGCCCGGCGCTTAGGAGTGTCTCCCAGAACGGTCCGGACGGAACTGGATGCTCTCGAGGGATGGCTAAGTCCAGGTTCTCAGCTATCGCGTAAGCCAGGAGTGGGGATAACCCTGACACTCTCTGAGGAAGACCACCGTAGAGTCCTCCAAGAAGCCATGCCGGAAAAGGTTCTTCAGCCCTTTTCTTCATCGGATCGGCAACGTTTCATTTTTCTTAAGCTCTTACAAAATGATCCTGGTTTTCAGACTATGCAACAATTTGCGGATGCCCTTTATGTTAGC
>PKWS01000350.1 GCA_003132105.1 Desulfosporosinus sp. | reverse complement strand
CTAACTCAAGAAAAAGTCAAGGACCTAAAAGCTGGGGACAACGTTTTGATTAGTGGGGTGATTTATACTGGACGCGATGCAGCCCATAAAAAAATGGTCGAGGCCCTGGAGCAAGGTGTTGACCTTCCCTTCACAATGAAAGATCAAATTATCTATTTTGTAGGGCCGACACCGGCCAAAGAGGGGCAAGTGATTGGTTCGGCTGGGCCGACGACTAGCGGACGGATGGATGCCTATTCGCCGAAATTGATCGCCGAAGGGTTAACTGGAATGATTGGGAAGGGTCTCCGTTCCCAGGAAGTGATTGAAGCAATGAAGAAACATGGTGCCGTCTATTTCGGAGCAATTGGTGGAGCGGGTGCTCTAATTGCCAAACGCATTGTTTCTGCCGAAGTGATTGCCTACCCTGAACTGGAATCAGAAGCGGTACGACGCCTAGTCGTCAAGGATTTTCCAGTCATTGTGATTATTGACCATGAGGGAAACAATCTTTATGACATTGGAAAAGCACAGTACAGAAGGACGTAAAGAGCAGCGAACTTGCTTCGCTCGATGATTCAGTGGGGTCTCTACCCTCTCCCACTGAATTAGAAGGTTAGCCATTTGAGTTCCTACCTTTCGATAAACACAATTGATCTTAGTTTATCATGTACGTACGTTATTCTCAAATCTTGCTGCTCCACCTTTACCTTTGTTCATTACCCGCCTGCGACCACTTCTTGGGAGATAAGTGGCGCTAAGCCCCTGGATAAAGAAAAGAAGGAATTCGAATCTTTGTGCAGAATACTATCATAGAAAATAAACATTGATTAAGAAGAGATCATGGAGGTCTTGTCTGGACAGAAGTCTGGTCAACTTTCCTATGGTCTTTTTTATTATGAAAAATAGGAGGAACTATTAATGCATATTCCAGATGGGTATCTAAGTCCACAAACGGATGCTGTTTTAGGGATAGCCAGTGCCGCTTTCGCAATAGCGGCTGCTAAGAAAGTAACAGGAACTCTAAACGCTAGAAACATTCCTTTACTCTCTATTGGTGCGGCCTTCTCCTTCACGATTATGATGTTTAACGTCCCTATTCCTGATGGAACAACCGCCCATGCAGTTGGTGGAACGCTTTTAGCTATTCTTCTCGGCCCCTGGTCAGCTATGATTGGGGTTTCGATCGCCCTGATTATTCAGGCTCTCTTTTTCGGAGATGGTGGCATTTTAGCTTTGGGAGCGAACATATTTAACATGGGTGTGGTATTACCCTTCGTTAGCTTCGGTATCTATCGGCTAGTTGCAGGGAGAAGTGCTGTTTCATCAAAACGTCAATGGATTGGAGCGGCAATTGCGGGGTATATCGGACTTTCGATAGCTGCACTTTGTGCGGGAATTGAGTTTGGAATACAACCACTTCTATTTCACACAGCCAACGGAACTCCACTTTATGGCCCTTATGGGTTGAATTTAGCAGTTCCAGCTATGCTTTTTTCTCACTTAACCATTGCAGGACCTGTTGAGGGATTAGTAAGTGCATTAGTTGTTGTTTATTTACAGCGTTCCAATCCTGTTCTACTCCAATTGAATAACAGCTCTGAAACTACGAGTGGTCCTTTCCGTTTGCGGAAATTAGTGATAGGGTTATTGGCTCTTGCTGTGTTATCACCGTTGGGACTTCTTGCATCTGGAACCGCTTGGGGTGAATGGGGTGCCGGAGACTTGCAGTCTAAGCTCGGCTTCATCCCAAGTGGTCTCCATAAATTGGGCAATTTCTGGAATCATACTCCTTTGAAAGACTACGGTATAGCAGGATATGACCAGACATTCTGGCAAAAAGCCCTTGGGTATCTTTTGTCCGCCTTCGTTAGCTTGCTTGTTATTGGGCTAATCACGTTCATTATTCAACGTCTAGTCCGTAATTCAAAGAGTCAACCCCATCGCTGAATGAATTACATTTTCTGCGCAATAATCTTATTCATTGCATGCTTATGTGATATACCAGAAGAATTGCAATCAAAAATCACTTCTGAACATTCTTGTATTAACCAATCATGATAATGCGTAAATATTTCTCCTGAAATCCATCTACAAGAAGTCGGTTCCTTTTCCGGAGCAGGGCCTATAAACGGTTTGTTTACGAAGACATTCAGAACGTGTAGCCCATTTGGTTTGGTAAACTGTTTATAGTTACTAAATATCTCGTTGCGTAATGGCTATTTTATATAATGTAAAACACCGCTTGAATAAAGAATATCAAAGTTAGTATCCAAGCGATAATCTAAAATGTCCGCCTTAAATACTCTGACTTGTACATTGGCCTTTTCAGCCAGACGCTTTGTTTTCTCAATACCAGCATCTGAAATATCAAATGCGGTTACATCATACCCATTTCTCGCAAAGAATACAGAGTCTTTCCCTTCACCACAACCAATATCAAGTAATTTAAGATGGCGAGATGGCGGCAATAAATCAAGAACTCTCAAACACATTTTAGACGGCTCAATACCCCAGTAGTACTCCGGTATTTTATATTCTGCCTCATAAATGGTTATTTGCTTGTCATAAGAAATATAGCCAAAAATCTTATCTATACTTATCTCCAGTTCCTGTGACAACTTCGGCAACAATGAAATATCAGGTAAGGTTTGAGCTGTTTCCCATTTGGAAACAGCTTGAAATGTCAGACCGAGTCTTCTAGCAAGTTCCTCCTGTGTGAATCCTTTTTCCTTACGGTATCTGCAGATATTCTTGGCTAATTCATTTTTCATAGTTGTCACGCTCCTTCTTACAGTATTCATTTTACAGTAGCTGTATGGAACGTATCAATAACCTCATATTTGATATTCTTATAAACTCAAACACTGTTTGAATGGGTGGACGATTCCCTCCAATTGACATTCGACTTATGGTATA
>PKWS01000016.1 GCA_003132105.1 Desulfosporosinus sp. | reverse complement strand
ATCCTTTTTGCAAGAGGCTCTTCAGTGTTCGCAATTTTGATGGCGGCGCCTGACAGAGCTGGCGAATGCTCTCGCCTCACGGTCGATAGCGAAGACGATGGCGAAGTTTATGATGAGCACGGTATTGTGAAAAAAACGTACGGATTAAAGTGGCGTCCGTGCAAGGGCGGGAAACCTTTGGTAAAGCCGGTTCTGCCCAGGTGGGTCGATATTACCAGAGCCGCCATTGGAAAACTTGAAACCCACAGTGCTGAAGCCCGTAAAATGGCTGTGTGGTACGAAGATAATCCTGACAGGCTATATCTGCCCAAAGACCTTGAACATTTGCGGGGGGAAAACTTGTCAGCACGAAATATCAGTCAATTGATGGGGTGGTCAAATCAAGCTGGCAGCAGCAAATTTGTTAAAGACAACAATCTGACAAAAATAGAAGTACCTGGAGCTTGCCCGCATGACGGCGAAGCCAGAATCATCTATCCTTTTAACGAGTTTGAGAATGCTATTCTTAGAGATATGCCAAATTCTTTTCCACATATTTCAAACGGAAAGGCCCCGCGGATTAAGTGCAGCGAATCTCTAATGGTCGTTCCGCTGGGGCTTATGCTTAGAACAAAGGCCGGGGCCGACATGTGTCGCTGCATGTTCGAGGTCGTCTCTTATGACCAAATTAGGCAGCCTCTAGCCGGGGCCATCTTCTTTCGGAATGGGAAACTGGGGCCTGATGGCAATCCTTTCAAGCTCAGATCGCATCAGCCTCGACATATGCTCAACACACTCGGTTTCGCGGCGGAACTGACTGATGAGGAAGTGGCTTGGTGGTCGGGCCGCAATGGGATCACACAGAATGCCGTCTATGACCACAATCCGATGGAAACTAAGATTCAAAAAAATCGCGATAACGCCGCCCCCGAAAATTCACACCGCAACGATGTGACGGTCAACGATCCTATCTCACGCAAAGATTTCCTGCTGAAGTCGGTTGGCCGCCCGGCCCTCTCAACCGAATACGGGTGCTGCGTGCATAGCTGGGCAGCCGAGCCGTGTGACAAACACCGGGATTGTTTGAACTGTTCCGAGCATGTTTGTTTCAAGGGTGACGCCAAAAAGACCGAGCGCATTCGACAATGCCTCGTGGACACGGAGAACAACCTTGTCAAAGCGGACAAAGAGCTTAAGAGTTGCCTTGATAAGGACCGCGTTTCCGGCGCCAACAATGCCAACCGTTGGATCGATCACCTCCGATTGACAGTCAGGCGCTTACGTAATCTTGTTTCCCTGTTGGATGATCCTAGTGTCACAGAGGGAAGTCCAATCTATCTCCACGTGGAGGGCGAGTACTCGCAATTCAGAGCAGCAATAGAAAGGAGAAGTCTGTTGGGCAATCGTGAGTCGGTTGTACTTGGCGAGTTGCCGGCAGCGGACAATTACGCTCCCACGGAACCGGTGTTGGAGCTTATCGGAGGTGGTAAATGACCAAAGGAAAGCAGCTCAGCGAGAGTGACGAGAAAAAAATCATCAAAATCATTGATGGCTGGGACAGTGAGAAACTAACTTGGGACTTGTTATGTCAGAAGGTAGAACGGCATCTTCTGAGGCCAATATCGCGTCAAGCTCTGGACCGTCATGGAGATATCAAAATTGCCTATGAATGTCAGAAGAAGGCGCTAAGATTAGGTCCCAGCAAACCTGTTATCGGGAAGACTGATGCTGAACAAAAGCTGCTGGAGAAAATTGAGCGTTTGGAAACGAACCTTGCATCCGTGACGAAGATAAATAGCGAATTAAATATAAAGTTTATCCGATGGTCTGCCAACGCTTTCCAGCGTGGTATTACTGAAAAAATGCTTGAACTGCGACCACCAATTGACAGGGAAGCAAGTAAAATCCCAGAAAAGATGATACGAATCGCAGCGTAGAACCGGAAGCTTTGCTCAGGTTGCCAAAACATTCATGGTGGGGGGGTAAGCCCTAACCGCCGGAAATTCCGTGGCAGTGAACGGCGTTAAGTCTTAATCCGGCTTTTCGGCGGAAAACCACGCAATCTGGCCATGTCTTGAACTATATTTGACCTGACCATTGTGACTGCCTATTAATGGTCGTTTTCAGCAAACACCATATTTTCAGTGGGATACATATGACGGTAAAGCTTCGCGGAAATTTCGGCGGTAAGGGCTTACTCCCCCAAGCCGGGTCACACGGCCTTTTAATGCCGCGACGCGTACACATTCGCTACTGTTGTGCTCAGTGCTCGCATTCATTACACGGCCATACCCGCAGGGGTCCATCGTCCTGTGCCTCGCTGCGAAGGCCAGAGCCACATACACCACAAACGGCTGTCTGCACATTCTCCCCACCTAACGCATCCCGAGTCTCCCCCCTAAGCCAATTAACAGACTTCCCAAAATAAGTGGAAAGCTTTTGGAGCGTGGCAAGGGATGGCTCACTCTCCCCCTTGATGTACCTCTGAACGCTTAACAGGGCTATCCCAGCTTCCCTTGCAACAGCACGTTGCCCCTTCGCCGCAGCAGCTTCGGTTAGTAACTTGACGACCCTCGGATAGGTCACACCTCCGCCAGCAGCCATAAGTCCTCACTAGAATAATTCAATTGACAACAACTGTAGTCGGCATTATAGTGACTACAACGGTAGTCATCAATGACAAAGTTCACGTACTATTAATAAGCCTCCGCATGGCGGTGGAGGAAAACTCTCGACCACAGCATGGACACAAAAGGAGAGCACGATTATGAAAGGTAAACTGGAGAATCTGGACATTGAGTTTAAGGCCAAATTACAGGCAGTTGGCAGGCTGCGTCAAGCGCTCGCTAAGAAACAGAGCTACATCGACGAGCTGAATAATCTGCGGGATGCAGCTAACCGACTTGTTGCCAAAGGACACGACAAGGCAGCGCTGATTGTGCGGGAGCTTGACACGAAGCTAGAAAAACTGTCAGCTCGTGCTGATAACATCTCATTCAATTTGGTAAGATTACGAAGATCGGGTGGATTTCCTCCAACTGATACTTGATGAAGGGCATACGCTCTACCCTGCTAGCCAGAACCGTGAAAACATAAAAAGCAGGCCCACCCCCTCGATGGGGGCGGGCCTGCTTCCTGTTTTTTGACTTAGTATTCCCTCGCCCCGGGCCGCCTTTGACTTGTCGGTGGTGGAACCGTTTACTCTGTCGCGGTACGACAGGTAAATGCGGGTTTGCTCCTGGCTGTCGGACTTAGACCGCCAGATGGCACCCAGGTCGAATCTGATATGTCTGCCAGTTGTCAAGAAAA
>PKWS01000047.1 GCA_003132105.1 Desulfosporosinus sp. | reverse complement strand
TACCTGTCAAACGCCCCTCTGCACGTGTTAGTTATGGAATGGAACGCAGAGCCTAAACAAGCCCATAAAAAACAAAAATTCCGAACGATATTTTTAATTCTCGTTCGGAATAGAAATATTTCGACAAATAAAAAAAGGTAATTTTACAACGCGTAGAAAATTATTTAACCGTAGAAATTAAAAAAGCCAGAGCACCAACTCTAGCTTTCTCAGAGGACCGTCATTTCGGTCAATCACAGCTCAACGTTTAAGCCACGCAGAGCATGGATTTCTAAGATGATTCGATTATATCACGGACTATGTACCAAGGTAAATATAAAAAACCTGGTAAATTGTTAAGATATAAAAGTAATGTTTACGAAATTCTAAGTCGGTGGCGTACAAGCTGCCGGCTTTTTTGCATGCCGGTGGTCAGAAAAAGGGAAGAGGGGATTTTTTGTGTCAGTTGAAGATCAGTTAATTTTTACCGTCGAGGAATCACTGGAAGACAATTTCACGACCTTTCACAACAACTTATTTAAATTGAGGCTATCAAACAATGCAAGTATGCTATATCTGTTTATCAAAAGTATGGCATATGGCAAAAAAACTATTTCTTTTCCGAGCGTTCGGACACTCGCCACACAGTTTGATGTTAAAGACAGGACAATTCAGCGTTGGATGGAGGAGCTGGTTGACCGAGGGGTTGTTAGGCAGATCCAGTGGTTTAACGAAAAAACAAAGATGCAAACGAGCAATCGCTACATGATCCGAAATCTTTCTAAGATTGAATTATCCACAGGGGGTGTCAAAAATGTCACCCCTGAAAACACTGGAATTGAGGTACTTAAAACCCTGGAACCCGCTGAATTAGGGGGTGACATTTTTGACACCCCGGGGGTGACGCAGATGTCACCCCTAGAAGGGGTTCTGTGCACAAATCGTCCAAAAGTCCGGTAGGGGGGTCAGCACCCCAAAACTCAATATTGAATGTAACATAATAGCATTCTGATACATTCAATAAAAGCCCCTAAAGCGTTGGTATGACTGAGCTAGTGGGCATTCTACGACATAAATTAATTTTAAGTATCGCTTTCAATGTACTTATTTATTATAATATGATAGATAGATATACATAAAGGAGGCTGTGAGTTGTGACGACGGTTGAGCCAATTCGCGATAGAAAAAAGCTGGAGGCAATGAAGAAANNGGATCTCTGATTTGCTTCAGCTAAAAGTAAACAACGTACATGGGCAGGTTCGTGTCCGTATCCGAGAGGTTAAGACCGGGAAGGAAAAGGATTTCCCTCTTTCGGAAACGTGTGTTAAGGCAATTAAAGAGTATTTATCTGAAACTAATCTACCCGAGTCATCCCCCTTATTCCCTAGTAGAAAGGGTGGACAGGCCATTAGTCGGGTTCAGGCATACCGGGTAATCAATGCAGTGGCCAGAACCGTAGGGATTACTGATCCAATCGGCACCCATACGATGCGGAAGACCTTCGGCTATCACGCTTATCAAACAGGCATAGACATCAGCTGGATTCAAAAGCTTGTAAACCATTCCACTCCGTTTGTAAGCCTAACCTACACCGGTATCACAAAAGACGACCTAGACTCAGTTTATATAAATCTAAATCTCTAATATTGGGCTCATTATGTCTGATAATCAAGAGGTATAAACTGATGTTTATCCCCTTTGTATGGTCATTACCAATAAGCCTTTATTTAGGATTGACACCTGGAATCTTTAGCTTGTTTGCGTTAACTTGTATAATGGCGCCAGAGATAAAGAATTGTTACCATATTCAGTGTTGTTTGGAGGACTGCCGTCTTGAAGGGTTTCGTGGAAAGGATCACTATTCTCTCGACCAATGAAATCAATAACATCTACAACCTACCCCGCCTATCTGAAGAAGAACGAGGGCAAACTTAACAGCTTGTTACTTGTCCTTATGGCTAAATAAAAACAACAAAGCGGATACCAGATAAAGACCTGTACCAAATCGATTATTTTCATTGCTGTAAGGATTGAAGTAAAGCAGAATAATTGCCAGAATCATACTTCCAAAACTAGCTAGCAATCCAATTGTTTTGGCAATTAAGGTTTTCATCAGAGTAGTTCCTTTCAGTGAATTTGAGAAAGGAACTACTCAAATAACGAGCAGTTCCTTTTTTCGAAAATCTAACTCATCCAGATTTGGGCGGATAGTAGGAAGTAATCCTCTCCCCAATGACTATATGTAGCATTGAAGTCATATCCACCAGTTGCCAATCCATAAATACTGATATTGTGCCCTGCGTATGTTGCCCAATTATCTAATCCAAAGTCCCAGTTGTGGTGCTGTGAAGAAAGGTCAGAACCTACCATGGTGTAATTTGCATTGTACCATGGATTTCCTTGGAAGTTATTCCAGTCTAAATACCAATAGGTACCTCCTTGCGTTGGTTGTCCATCCCATGAGCTTTTGGAGCGACTGGAATATCCTACAGTTCCATCTGACCAAACATTCCAACTAAGATTCTGGGTGGTTCGTGCTAACGACCAATACACAGGATCTTCGGAGTCTATTGTAACTGCGGCTGAGTGTAGTCCGAGTAGTGACATGGGTTGAATTTTAGAAGTTGTGGAGGTTTTTTGAGGACCGGAACTTATTAATCTTGTTTTGTATGTTCCTTTTTGGGCATCTACATCGATTTGGACTTTACGTGCTGGATTACCTGGATTAACATGTCCGGTCACACTGACGGTCATCTTATCCGATTCTTTAATCAGTTCAACTTTTTGAAATGTTACCGAATTGTTCGGTTCAGAAACTAAAACCTGTTTGCTAGTGGTAGTGGTTGTTTCTAACGGCAAATGTATTTGCTGAGAATCCGAACAACAAAACAAGCGAGAGGGCTAAGATTGAAATCCTTTTCATGTTTAAGCAACCTGAGCGATGATTTACCTATTTTCATCTTCTACAGGCTCTCCCTTTTCCCCTTCCTCTACAAGATTACCCCTAGTTCACATACATGTTAATAACATTCTAAAACGTCTTTTTCTTAACCTTCTATGGCAAGGGGCGCGTCTAAGCCTTTTTCAAAAAGGCCCTATGAAGTTCTGTTTGTTAGGAGCTTGATTAAATTATATCATAAAATATATGAGAATACGTGAAAATTCTGGCAAATAATATCGTTTGTGGGTAAAGTAAATGGTAAAATTGCCCTTTCTATAGGAATTGAGGCTAGAGATCAGAAGTACGAAGTTATTTACACCGACACCAATGTTAAAGTGGAAAAAGTAATTCGCGACAAAACAGGTAAACAGATTCTACTTTGGGATACACTAGTAGTAAGAAACCTTGGGGGTACTGCTGGCAATCTAACAACAACGTCTGACGGTTTCAAAGTCTTTAAGGGTGAGCTGCTGCTCTATTTTCACCACAGGGACGACATTACAGGATACAGCAACGTAATTGGGGTCCAGCCAACATTTTAACGAAAATGTACAACAAAAGTATTATACAAATTTATAAAGCACCCTTACTTACAAATTGAAGCAAGGGTGCTTTACGTAATCTGCAGCGGTTTAGTACAATTTTTGTTACAGGACCCAATGGTTAAAATTAAAGACACCCTCGCATCAGAGCCCTGATGTCTAAACCACGGTGAATGATAAATAAAATGGGTGTGGAACGTTTGAGGTCGCTTCCCTAATAATAACGAATGACAAGGTAAACCGCTGAAATTACAACGGAGAGAAGCATGATGGGGAAGCCTACTTTAAGGAATTGGATATAGCTTATTTTGATGCCGTTTTTCTCAGCAATTCCTGACACGATGAGATTGGCGGAGGCTCCGACCAAGGTTCCGTTACCGCCAAGGCAGGCACCTAAGGCCAAAGCCCACCAGAGAGGTTGTGTTTGTGCCGGAGTGAACTGGCTGAGTAAGGCGAGTTTTTGAATCAGCGGAATCATCGTCGCGACGAAGGGAATATTATCGAGGAAGGACGAGAGGATTGCCGATATAAAAAGAATCAACATAGCCAGGAGGAGGGGATCTCCCTGGGTTAAGCCCATGCTCCACTCTGCCAGACGGTCAAGGACTCCGACCTCAATAAGGCCTCCGACAAGAACGAACAAACCAGCAAAGAAAAAGAGCGTAGGCCATTCAATGGCCAGGAAAACATCTTCGGGCTCTTCGTGGGTCCAGATCATTAAGAGCATGGCGCCGCTGAGAGCGATGGTGGCTGTCTCTAGGTGAAGAATGGGGTAGAGAGTAAAGCCCAAGATGACTAAGCTCAACACTAAGAGGCTTTTTTTGAGTAAGGCAAAGTCCTTAATTTCGTCCCATTCGTTTTGAACCATGAGTTTAGATCGTCAAGAACTAAAGGTGCTCTGATATAAACAATTCCACGGATAAAATTTTAGGATTCATCAGATAATAACTTGAAATTAGAAAAGCTAATTACTCATAATTCAAAAAAAAGGAGGTTTTTCTAAGGTGTTTAAACATGTTAAGGATATGGAATATACAGTACATGTGGATAAACCAGATCCGCGCTTTGCCGTCTTGTTACTGGAGCAATTTGGGGGGTGTGACGGCGAACTTACTGCAGCCATGCAGTATTTCTCGCAGAGTTTAGGGTGTAATGATCCAAAAATACGAGACATGCTGCAAGATATCGCAGCCGAAGAGATGAGCCATTTGGAAATGGTCGGCGAGGCACTAGGTATGTTGATTGGTCCTGTTGATAACATTCCCAAAGATTTTCCGGCAAATCATATGGCGTTACTTGGGGGCGGCCCACTTCTTGTTAATTCAGCAGGAGTACCCTGGACAGCAGGCTACGTCGACTCGACTGGAGATATATTCACAGATCTTTCGACAAATGCAGGGGGAGAACTTCGTGCAAAACTCATGTATGAACGACTTCTCCAACAAACGGATGACGCCGGAGTCAAAGACATGGTTCGTTTTCTCTTAAGCCGCGAAGAATCCCATAACTTCTCCTTTATGCAAGCAATTGATACTCTAAAGGGAAGCGGAGTCAACAAAGATTTCCGGGATTCCGACTTTTCTAAGAAATACATGAACTTGTCGACGGGCGAGGGAGATAGTCGTGGCCCATGGAACGAGGGTAACGGGATCTCTTATGAGGAAAACCCGAACGAGAAGTATGGTGGGCCAGCCCAGTACGGAAAAGATCCACAAGCAACTGGTGCTAAGGAAGTTGGGCCTGGATATAATGACCACACTCGAAACAATCCTCAATATTCACAACCTCAGCCGCCCAAAGGAAATTAAGCGGTTTTAGAATAGGTAATAGGTAATAGGTAATAAATAAGGGGACGAGTTTTTTAAACTCGTGCCCCTTATCTTAGATATCAATCGTTATGTTCATGAGAATGATTAGTGTTGTTTGTGGTCATTTTCGTAAATGTCCATGAAGGGCCCATTTCATTTTAGCTGTGGTTCTTAGCTCCACCAATATGAAAATGAGAGCGTTCATGAATGAGGTTTACATTGAGTAGAAGTTCTCGGTCACTGAGGATTTCGAACGGTGTGCTATCTGCTGCGACAGTGTGGTTTTCACGCAAGACAATCACTCGCTGGGCGATTTCTTCCACAATGGAAAGGTCGTGCGTTGCGGTAATGATCGTTTTTCCTGCGCTTTGGAGGGCTGAAAGAAATTCTACAAGCCAAAACTGGGTGCGCGGGTCGAGTCCGTTCGTAGGTTCATCAAGAAATAAGACTTCGGGGTTGGAGGTAAGGACGCACGCCAAAGCAACCTTTTTCTTCTCCCCACCACTCAGTTTATAGGGAGGTCGGTCTAACAGTGGTGTGACTCCTAGCAGGTCAGCAGTCTCAACAATCCGCTGTTCTACCTGTTCGGCAGAAAGGCCAAGCTGCAGTGGCGCAAAGGATAACTCATCCCGAACGGTAGCCGAGAATAGTTGGGCATCAGAATTTTGAAAAATAAAGCCCACACGTTGGCGAAACTCAGATAAGAATGCAGGGTCTTGCAGCTTCTTTTCTGTAAGATCTTGCCCAAAGGCCAAGATCTTGCCAGATGTGGGATGAACAAGTCCAGCAAGAATCTTTAGTAGTGTGGATTTCCCACTTCCATTGGCTCCGAGAATAACAAGGCTTTGCGCTGGGTAGAGCTGAAGATGAATATCAGACAGAACGGGATGATCGGGAATATAGGCATAGGAAACAGCAGTTAGTTGGAAAAGAGGGACGGTTTGTTTAGACAAGTTTTCATCCTCCTAAGACTTTGTCGGCAGCATAAAGCGATAAACTTAACATAAGGCTGACTCCCATGCTAAAGACGTCCATCCAACGTAGTTGGAAACGCTGAAGGGTATAAATTTCACCGGTATATCCCCGCGCGATCATAGAGGTATAGACATCTTCGCTCATTTGCAGAGATTTACCGAAAAGGTTTGCAATGGAGGAACCAATAAATCGCCGTTGTTCAGCGCCGGAAGAATGCCCTGAGTCACGTGCTTTCCGCGCTAAGAACATGTCTTCGAGAAGTGTGACGAGTACAAAAATATAACGGTAGGTCATTTCCAGAGTAACGATAAAAATCTTAGGAACAAAAAAGGTGCGTAACGCGCGTAGCAGGTTGTTCCAGCGTGTCGTTAAGGTGAGGAGAACGGCGAGAGTAACAGAAATACCCACCCGGCTGATCATTAGTAGTGCTCCCCAAAAGCCCTGCCGAGTGATGATTAATTCAGGCGGAAAATGAATTGGCCCGACGTGGAGTGGGGTCGAGAAATTCCAAATGATCCAGAGGGGGTCACCCGGACGTACCCAATTAAATAAGGCCGGGAAGACCATAATTCCTGTAAATAATGGTATAACTAACCAAACCCGCTGAACGAGGAACCGAGCGGGAACCTTTGATAATGTGGCGAGGATCAGAATAACCAGATAGACACCCCAGAGTAAAGGTAAATGGCGCAGGAGATTTACAGTAACGAGGAGTGAGAAAATGGCGAGCAGTTTCATCCTGGGGTCCATGGCTTGTAGGAACCCTGAGCGAAGAGCGATCTCCTCAGAATAGACGGATTTTCTTAAAAAACCAATAATGCCTTGAAGGGTTTTCTGAATAAAATTGGATTGCTTTGTTTTTGAAGGGGAAGGCGCAAG
>PKWS01000171.1:5030-7209 GCA_003132105.1 Desulfosporosinus sp. | reverse complement strand
GTTCCAAGTGAACGATCAACCGCATATTTACTTTTTCGGTTATGGGCAGCTCAACATGTGCCAGGGGGAGTGGGGGAGATTGTCGTTCTACCATTTCATGAAATTATGCCGGCGGTGCGTGACGGTTTGGTTGATGCTGGGCTTGTGATCCACGAGGCACGCTTCACTTATCCTTCATATGGGCTAACCCTCTTGGCTGACTTAGGCAGTTGGTGGGAACAAGATACTAGCCTGCCGATCCCGCTAGGAGCAATTATCGCTCGGAGGTCACTGGATCTATCGGCAATCACTGGCTGGATTCAGGCGTCGGTCAAATACGCCTGGGCACACCCGGAGGAGTCGAAGGCGTACATACTGCAGCACAGCCAAGAGTTGTCCACTGAAGTAACCCAAGCACACATTAAGCTTTACGTAAACGAGTTCACAGAGAATATAGGCGAGACAGGGTATAAGGCGGTTGCAGCTTTACTAAGTAGAGCTTCGCAAGAAGGACTAGTACCAAAGGTGAATTTGACGGCACTATATTTATCTGATGGCTAACCGCCACTAACACTCCTTCTTAAGTGGGAGATAAGTGGCGCTAAGCCCCTGGATAAGTTCAACTAAACTTCATATGGAGTGAAAACTCCACCTGAAGTAAGTTTCCTTTATAAGTGAAATCGAAAAAACAGAGATAGCTATCCTATCCTCTTTAGAATAGCTATTCTTATGGAACGCTTTCTGTATGAAATTTCTTCATGATAAAGAGGACTTTAGAGGACTTTAGAGAATAATGTGGATATAGGGAAAAGATGGAAGCTGTTAGTTTATTGCACGAGGTGGGATGGGTTCTAAAAAGGATTGTTGGGTTATAAAGTTTTGTGAAAGGGGAATAAATCTGGAGGTGAAAAATTGGATAATTATTATATTGATAGTATAAATGCAGTATATATAATATGCATGAGTCTAGGTATTTTGCTTAGTATCTCAGCTTTAATCTTTGGAAGCGGGCATGGGGCATCGCATACACCTCATGGATCATTTTCACATTCAGAAGTACATATTGCCCACCACGGCTCAGTCTCTCAGGATGGTACTTCGAGTAATAATGTGCCACTATTAAACATAAATGCCTTATTTGCCTTCTTAATCGGATTCGGTGCAGCCGGATTAATCGCCTACGGAATTCTAAAAGTAGCTATTTTATCATTAATACCCGCCCTAGCAATCGGCAGTTTATGCTGGTATGCAGTACGAAAACTACTCTCTACCATGCTAAAAGGACAGTCGAAATTCCTTACCACTACCTTGGACGACATAATAGGAGTAACCGGTACTGTAAGTTCGGTAATATCAGACCAAAGAGTAGGGGAGGTGATTTACACAATTGAAGGAGGTACAAGGGCAATAGCCGCCAAGCACAAACATACAGGGGAAGTGAAAAAAGGCGAAAACGTTGTAATAATTGGAATAGTTAACGGTGTGGCAATGATTGTCAAGAGCAGCGAATTTGATATGAAATCCTAGTTTAATGTTAAATTGAAAGAGGGCATAGAATTATCATGACTCCAATTTTAATTATTATTATTATTGTTTTGGCAGTTGTTGGGCTATTGCTAGTAGCAACAGTTCTTGCGAGGATGTTTCAGAAGGTAGGACCCGACGAGGCTTTAGTGGTCTTTGGTATGGGCGGTAGTAATGTCATTACTGGTGGTGGTAGGGTTGTTTGGCCACTCGTTCAGACTTCCAAACGATTATCCTTAGCTCTAATGTCCTTTGATATTGCGCCACAAAATGATTTATATACAAACCAAGGGGTTGCAGTTACGGTTGAGGCTGTTTCTCAAATAAAAATAAGGGATGATTCGGATAGTATTAAAACAGCTTCTATTCAATTTTTAAATAAAGCGGCGGAAGACCGCGAGGCAATGATAAAACAAGTCATGGAAGGCCACCTGCGCGGGATCGTCGGCACGTTAACCGTCGAGGAAATCGTAAAGGACCCTGAAATGGTTCAATCTCGCATGCTAGCAACTTGCCAATTAGATCTATCTAAAATGGGACTCGAAGTTAGATCCTTCACCATCAAAAACGTCAAAGATGCAAACGGTTATATTGAAAATATGGGTAAACCTGAAATCGCACGGGTACTAAAAGAGGCTCAAATTGCCCAGGCCATTGCAGAAAAAGATACAGAAAC
>PKWS01000171.1:4795-5022 GCA_003132105.1 Desulfosporosinus sp. | reverse complement strand
AAGCAAAATACGACACTGAAGTCGAAACAGCAAGAGCAGACAAGGAAAATGCCTATAATCTACGGACAGCCGAACTAAAACAAAACCTTACCGAACAGGAATGGAAGATCAAAGAAATTGAACGTGTAGGTCAGGTGCATGTTGCTAATGCCGAAATAGAACGTAAGCAAAAAGAACTTGAAGCTAGTATAATCAAGCCAGCAGAAGCGCAAGCAAGAGCAGTGAAA
>PKWS01000171.1:0-4781 GCA_003132105.1 Desulfosporosinus sp. | reverse complement strand
ATTAAACTTGAGAACGAAGCCAAAGCAGAAGCAACTAGGGCAGTTGGTAATTCTGAAGCAGAAATCATCCGTGCTAAAGGTAAAGCTGAGGCGGATACTATTTTGGCAAAAGCGCAAGCCTTTAGTAATTACTCTCAGGCAGCTATTCTTGACAAACTGCTTTCCGGCATCCCAGAGTTGGCGAAGGCCATTGCTACCCCTCTTCAAAACGTAGACAAAATAACCGTCATCTCCACAGGTGGGGAAAATTCAGGGGTGCAAAAAGTAACCCGTGATATCACGGACATGATGGCACAGATGCCAGAAGTTATAGAACAACTTACGGGAGTAAACATTGTTAATCTCATTAACTCATTGAAGGTGCCCAATAGTAATCAAAATATTGTAGAGACAAGTGGCAACGATAAGGAACCAGAGGGAAAAACTGAGGATAAGTAACTACTTCAGGTTTTAAGAGGCATGCCATAATAGACTATAAATTGAGAAACAAGGCTGGGAACTAAATTGTTTCCAGCCTTGTTTCTGAGCAATTGAAGGGATCCTTAATTCCAGGAATAGAAATAAACGGGCGTTTAAGCAATTAACAAAGGGTGTCCTAGGGATTTTGGTAATATATTGTCACATAAAGGCTTAAATATTAAAAAATTTATTAAATAATGAAGGGTTTTTGAAACAATACAGAGAATTAGTGTGGAATATAAAATAATTTCGCAGATTTAATCAAACCACTAGAAAGGCTACATAGTTGGCTACAGAGGGTTACGGTCGATTGCATATCATTAAAGAAGGATGTGTTGACATGGCATTTTTTAAACGGGAGTATACCACTGCAACCACCGATGAATTGGATTACAACAAGCTCTATCAATGTTTGACTCACTGCGATTTTTCGAAGCAAATAGAAGTTGACATTCAGCCAACAAGTCACATCTATCCTGTCGTGGAAATTTTAAACCGTGTCATTGCTGAACGGCAGACTTCGGCTTCCGACAGCTTAATGGAATTAGACGGGACGGTACAAGATCTGACCAACATGACTTCCATTCATCAGATGCTCGTTAAGATTGGTGAGCAGTCGACCCAACTTGCCAACATGGCGGCTCAGGCTGAACAATTAGGTGCCGCCGTCAATCAGGTTGCCAATTCCGCCACTAACTCAGCCACGTTTGTGGAACAAGCGGCATCTACGGCGACTTCAGGGGGAGAGAAAATCCAACAAGCGATTCAGTTTGTGGAGTATTCTTTCGATGAATTCGCCAAGGTCAGCCAGCAGGTTCAAGAAGTGCTTAATTCTATGAAGGAGATTGAGCAAATTGTGGGTGTTATCGCAGGGGTCGCTGACCAAACAAACCTTCTCGCTCTCAATGCTGCAATTGAAGCGGCACGTGCAGGGGAGAATGGCCGAGGTTTCGCGGTGGTTGCCGACGAGGTGCGTAAGCTGGCGGAACATACCAAGACATCAGTTACGGACATTCGGCAGAAAATTGTTGGGTTGAGTAAGAATTCACAAGAAACAACCAAAAATATTTTTTCGCTTTCTAATACAATGCAAAAAGGTAAAAGTATCATGCAAGAGGCGGCAGAATCCTTGCAGGGGATTATTCATAACTTCGGGGAGATTACGGAAGACATCCAGAACATTGCCGCAGCTAGTGAAGAACAAAGTGCCGCAGTCCAAGACTCAGCAAGCAGCGTCACAACCATTGCGATGGCGGCGAAAGAAATTGAACAAGTAGCCAAAGTAGCGGGGCAGGGAATCTATGATATAAGCAAAGCGTTACAGAAAATAAGAACGGAGCAAGTTTCGCGAGTGCCTAATTTAGGAACACATCTAGCCTTGGAACTCTACAAGACGGATCATTTGCTCTGGACATGGCGAATATACAACATGATTTTAGGGTTTGAACATCTAAAAGCCAGTGAAGTCGGGAACCATCACGAATGCCGTTTAGGGCATTGGGTTGACGGTCATGACTCAGAAAAATGTCGCTCTTTACCAGCGTTTAGACAACTGGAATCTCCGCACAAGATGGTGCATGAGTTGGCTCGGGAGGCTGCTGAAGCTTATGAACTGGGAAACATCCCCAAGGCGGAGCAAATCATGGTGAGGATGGGTCAGGTATCCCTGGAAGTTGTGGGAATTTTAGAGGTGTTGCAACAGACGTGCCAGGACAACGGGTTGCCCATTTCTTTATAGACAATTTTACAATAGTTAGTTAAAATAGATAATGTAGAGTAACCTGTGAGTTGTTTCATAGGTTGTAGTAAGGTAGAATGGGTCACTGGAAAGAACTGGGACACAGATTAATAATCAGTACGGAAGGATGGTAGAGAATGAAGCATTCAGATATTAAATTTATGTTGCTACCCTTTTTGAGGTAGCTTTTTTTTGTCAAAATCATTGCCACCGATAACTATGGTCTTAGCGAAGTAATGGGACCTGGTGTAGCCGGGGAATGCGTATACAAGTGCGGCCATCATATTGCCGAAGACCATTTTATCGTTGAAACTATCAATCCCGAAACGGGAGAAGTCCTTGAACCGGGCCAGGAAGGGGAACTGGTATTTACTTCCCTGACTAAGGAAGCGTTTCCCGTGATCCGTTTTCGGACCAAGGACATCTCACGCATTACCCAGGAACCCTGCCAGTGTGGCCGGACCACAGCACGTATGCGGAAGGTCGTCGGTCGCACGGATGACATGCTTATTATACGTGGAGTTAATGTCTTTCCTTCCCAAATCGAAAGTGTTCTTATGGATATCGAGGGCATCGGTCCTCATTATATAATCAACATTCACAAGCGCAACTACCTGGATGAACTGGAGGTGGTAGTCGAACTTACCCGTGAAGATCTGCTCGAACCCTATTCGAAGCTAGAAGACTTTACGGCATATATCCGCCAGAAACTCCACAACGTCCTCTCCATTAACGTGCGGTTGAAAATTGTCCAACCAGGAACTTTGGAACGAAGCTCTGGAAAAGCCAAGCGAGTCTTCGATTACCGCAACTCGCAGGTTGAATAGTAGAAACGATTGGAGTGGCAGTATTGTGACAGCCTAAATCTGTACGGAAGGAAGTAGGTGCGATGGGTAATCCATGTGGAACGACAAAGGCCAATATCTTTGAGAGCACTGTGACAAACGGGACCCCAATTTATTTTGGCTCAGGGGTTAATCCCGTTAATTCCCCAGCTCAGTATTTTGTCGCCTGGGGCAAGGGGGTTCTTGCCGGCGGTTTGATCCATACCTTTAACACTAAGTCGCCAAAACAGGGATCAGAGTGGTTTATTGATGAAGATGAAGCCGAGGCAAAATATATTAAGATACAGAGGCTCTTGGAAGGCTGCTTGTAAAGCTAGCGTTTAGAACAATTTTGGCACTTTCATATTTGTCACTCACCCAATTAGTACCTTCACTTACATCCATTTTTCTTTTATAGGTATACAAGATGTAACAGTCATATGTTCTATGGTCAATCAAAATTGAGGAAAAAGGGGCTAATTGTGTAATTCAAACACAAAACTAGCCTCTTTTTATTGCTGATTATTTGGTTTTAGAGTTCGATTTTTCACCAAATTATTAACAAGACCCCACGTTGTTTGATATGCTGTTTAGCTTCACTCTTCCTCAGTATAGATACCCATATAGAGGAAGTGAACTAACTTGACCTGCGTAATAACTGAGCAGAATACTCCATCTGAAGTTTAGTTGAACTTATCCGCTAAGCTATCGGATAAACATCATCACTCCGAGGAAGGTTCTTCGTGGAGAATTTTAGCTCTGTCAATGGTCAGCCGAATTTTTAAGTCCGATTTATAATCAATAAAATCTTGTTCAAGTTCTTCAGGCGTTCTGGCCTCAGTAGTCAGGGACTCTGTCGATTTGATACCTGGCTTTTTCCGTTTGGTTGCCTGTCCTCGCTGATTCCTTCCAAATGGGTTCATGAGCTCGCGTCGCTCACGATTAAATATTCTAGCACGAATTTTGCGGATGGGCTGAATGCTCGGAATAAGAGAATTTCTTTCAATATCATCCATTCCATATCTCCTCCTCATTACCTATATTATCGAACAATTTGGAGATTGCATTAACAAACGTTCTTGTAAAATGAAGGAAAAGTAGCAGAGATATGGTCTGCAAGTTTCTACCGGACTGCCGTAAATGGTCCGACTATGAGCGAAAGTGTACCTAGGGCAACAAGTCCTAGTGGTACAGATCCAAAGACTTATGGAGAGTCTTTACTTTGTTTTTGGATTACTGCAGGGATATAGGAAACTTACTTCGATAGAAGTTTAGTTGAACTTATTCAGGGGCTTAGCGCCACTTATCTCCCGACGGTCATGGACGATCTAGTGTCGCTGTAGCCAAGGACTTGAACAGGACGTTCGAGATTAGAGCACTGGCCATGGATGGCCGAGTGTCCCTGTAGCTAAGGATGGCGAGAAGCGACCACTTAAGAAGTGGGAGTGTTAGTGGCGGTTAGCCATCGAATAAAATTTAAGAGACTGGGCAGGAAGCTATGCTTTCAGCCCAGTCTCTTTTCAATCGCGGGACCCCCTCTCACGGACGAAGCACAGTCGGTTAGCTAGTGCTTCGGCATGGAATAACCAGTTCCTTTTAATCTGCTTTTATCACAAACTACTAATTGCCATCCCGACACCTTACCATCCATGGGTGTTCTAACCTCGTACATCCTTGTTCGAGTCATGGCGCATTCGACACTAGACACGTCCTGTGTCGTCGCTTTAGTTGCGCTTATGCGCTAGCCAAGGATGGCCGAG
>PKWS01000338.1:6718-9816 GCA_003132105.1 Desulfosporosinus sp. | reverse complement strand
TTTGTACCATCCGGTGTGCGTTTTGGGAATTGTGGGTTAATGCCCACAGGGATGGTAGCGATTAGCACATCGCTGTAAACATTATATACGGCGACGGCATTGTCGAGAGTTACCCAAGCATGGGTTTCAAATAGCATGTGTATTTCCCTCCTTCTTTTGATTCGAAAATGAATAGGATGAGCAGGACTTTCAACGTATACTATTCGATCGAAGAGTAGGGTGTTACACCCCATTTTTCATTTCTATCAGCCTAGAGAAGATTTGTTGAAGCATCCGACCGGACCGTTCATTCCAGTCGTTAGCTTGAACATAAGCCATTCGTTCCGCTTTGTCGGAATCTTTCCCTTCTAATAAATTGCGTAGACGGAGGGAGAACAATTGAGGGTTACTTTCTAGATTGATTTTCGGAATGGTAAGCAATTCAGGAAGGGGTGTCCCCAGAACCCGGATTCCTGAGGCATAATATTCATAGAGTTTTATCGGGTTGCACCCTTTGGTCATTTCTGTCTGAAGAAATGGAATAAGACCGATTTCGAAGTGATGAAGATAAGCTGGGAGTTGATAATAAGGTTTTA
Source organism: Desulfosporosinus sp. (assembly GCA_003132105.1). Lineage (GTDB taxonomy): Bacteria > Bacillota > Desulfitobacteriia > Desulfitobacteriales > Desulfitobacteriaceae > Desulfosporosinus. The sequence goes on along the minus strand of PKWS01000338.1, from coordinate 9,241 downwards.
GTCCTAAATAAAAAACATTCTTATATTTAAGTGGAAATTTATTGAGCTGAAAGAGGGCCCCGATAAAAACAAAGTTTAATCCTGGGTTTTCTTGGATCACGACCTTAAGCAACTCCCAATCGACCCATGGGGCTATTGCTCCACAGTATCCTATGATGGGTTTATCTGATGGAAGATCAGTTGGACGTTTATTAGGTGTGGGCGAAAAATGGACGTAATCCACACCGTTCGGGACAAGATAAACATGAGGATGACGGCTTGAAAAATATTCATAAATACTGTGGCTGCTACAAAAAATGAGATTTGCCTTTTTCAGGATTTCAGGATAATAGGGCGCCCAACTGGCAAATTCCTCTTTGGGTTCATCAACGGCATCATAAATAACGAGATCTGGGTCATAATTCTGAATAGAGTTAATATGGGAAGGAACGGTTAACCAAAGAATGCGTGGCTGGGGGTGGGGAATACTCATGGCGGAAACCCCCTGACAGAGAAGAAGGGTTGGGGATAAACTCTTGATATTTGGTTGGGAGAATTTACCGAGATCTTCATAAAGAACAGTCTGGCCGGACGCAGAAAAATGACCCAGCAACTGCTGTGGGCGCTGAAACATCCAACTCCATGGGATTGAGGGAGGGTAGATAATCGTAGGCATTTGTAACCTCCTTGTAGTCGGTTTACTAAAATCTTCGTTTCTATAATTAGGATATGTTTTAGAAAGGGAGGAAGTGTCTTAGCACGGTCGCACACGTTCCATTGCTATTCGCTTGTCGCTAAGGCTAAAACGCAAACCTCTGGCTTCTCTGAATGTGCGACCAATGCGTTTTTCACGCCTGATCGTCTGCGCTCATTGACGCAATTCCTCTCTCCGTGCTCACTAAGCTAAGAAACTTCCTCTGGCTTGGGTCGCCGGGGAATTTGGAACGACGTTAGGAACTCTATGGCGCTGTTTGCGTCTTTGACGCAAAGATGCTTGTGTGAAAGAAGTCTGTCCGAGTTATCGGGCAGACTTCTTATTACAATGGAAGGGTTTTAACCTAGTACCTTGGCACCTATTAAGGCTTGTCGCATAGGATGGTGGTGTAGGGGTGATCCCTTTGAACGTTTTATCGTTGACCAATGAATTCGAAGAAGAAAGTTTTGGTGGTGCTGGAACGGCAGCCACAGGCATGCTATACATGCTTGATCGTTTGGGTGTTCAACAAACTGTCATTGTGCCACGCAGTGATTGGAACGTACCCGGTTGGCTCTTGCGGGGACATCAGATCAAAGTCTTAGGATTACCTCGTAGCAGCCATTACTTTGGTTATTTAGGTATGATCAAGGCCGATGTCGTGCGTCAAGAATTTCCTGAGCTTAGTCAGGCGTGGGATTTAGTTCACATTCACGCTATCAATTTTACCCCTCTGGCTTATACCATTTCAGGAGGAGTTACACCGATTCTGTATTCCGTTTATTCTTTTTTACGCAAGGAGTTGGGGGACCGACCTGAGCCTGAGTTACAAGCGCAATTTAAAATTCAAGAAGACCTTCTATTGCGTTGCCAACGCATTCACCTCATCAGTCAGAGTGAAAGAAACTACATGGCAGAGCGTTTTCCTCAATACCTTTTTAAAACGGAAGTTTTGCCTCTCGGCATTTCTTTGCCAGCAGAACGTTGGCAACAAGGAAATGCCAATGAGTTTCTTTATGTTGGCAGACTGATGGACTATAAAGGGATAGAAGATTTGATTCAGGCCATGTCTTTAATACGGCAAAGTGGGCGGCAAATTCACTTAAATATTGTCGGCAAGGGACAAGACCACTATGAAGCGTACTTGAGAAAACTTGTTCAGTCGAAGAAGCTAGGAGCTTGGGTTAAGTTCCACGGCTGGATTCCAAGTTCTGAGGTAAGGCGATGGATGGGGCGTGCAGCTTGTCTCGTTGTTCCAAGTCGGCGTGAAGCCTATGGAATGGTAGCCTTAGAGGGAATGGTGATCGGTACTTCATTAATTGCGTCAAGAGCGGGGGGGTTAGCAGAATTAGTATCTAACTCATGTGCCCTAACTTTTGAAGCCGGTAATGTTAAGGAGTTATCGAAAGCTTTAATTACCGCTCTCGACAACCCTTCTCTTTTACGATCCCTTGCAGCGAAAGGGCGAGAGCAGGCTTTCGCATTTGAGTGGGGACAGCTTGCTCCAAGATATTTGACTGTCATGGAGCAAATGAGGCGTCAATAAAGCAACGGTGTCAGATATACAAACACCGACATACGATATATCAACGAGTGCAGAAGGGGGAATTGGAGAGCGTGATATGGGAGAAAAAACAGGTCTTGGTCACAGGAGCGGGCGGATTTATCGGTAGTCACTTGACAGAGGCCTTGGTCAAAGCAGGAGCTAAAGTTCGTGTCTTTATTCGTTATAATAGCAGGGATGGTCGAGGAAATCTGGAGGATTTAGAGCCGAGTATTCTCGAGCAAATAGAAATAATCGCGGGTGACTTACGTGACGCGGATGCGATCGAACGATCCGTAAAGGGTTG
>PKWS01000338.1:0-6637 GCA_003132105.1 Desulfosporosinus sp. | reverse complement strand
ATGTTAGCCGAAAGTTTTTATGCTTCATTTGAGCTACCTGTCGTTACGATAAGACCGTTCAATTGTTATGGACCGCGACAGTCGGCCCGGGCCATCATTCCTACACTTATTACTCAGGCCCTTGCCTGTGAAGAAATACGCCTTGGAAATACGGATGCCCGGCGTGACTTTACCTTTGTAACGGACACTGCGGAGGCATTTATGAAAGCAGCGCAGACTCCGGGGGCCGTTGGAAAGGTCATTAATGTGGGCTCAGGGCAGGAAATTTCTATCGGCCAGTTAGCCCACATTATTATAGACACTATACAGAGCCCGGCAAAAATTGTCGTTGATGAGACGCGGATCCGCCCAAGCGGTAGTGAGGTAAACCGTCTTTTAGCTGATAATCGTTTAGCAAAAGAGACGTTAGGCTGGGAGCCCAGTGTGTCACTTGGAGATGGTATCAAGAAGACGGTAGCATGGGTTGCCACCCATATGAATCGTTTTCAGATAGGGAAATACCAAATTTAAAAAGGTGAGGAAGGGGAATGAAATGCAGGCAATTGTTTTAGCGGGTGGTAGAGGTTCGCGCCTAGATCCGTATACCAGAATTTTACCCAAGCCCCTTTTTCCCATTGGAGACAAACCGATAGCGGCTATTCTAATGCAACAACTCCAAAGCGCAGGCGTTGATGAAATAATCATGTGTTTGGGATATCTTGAAGATCTCGTTAAACTCTATTTCCAAGATGGACGTCAATTCGGTTTGAAGATTCGTTATTCTGTTGAAACCGATCCTTTAGGGACTGCAGGCCCGTTGAGAATTGTCAAAGATTTAAAGGACGATTTTATAGTCGTCAATGGGGATGAATTAACTACCTTGGATTTTCAGGCGTTGTACGAACACCACTTAGCGATGCAAGCAGATATGACGGTCGCGGTACAAAAGAAGGCCGTTAGTTCATCGTTTGGAGTTTTAGAGATTAAGGATGGTCAAGTTACGGCTTATGCGGAAAAACCAACCCTCAACTATTGGGCTAGTATGGGTATTTACGTCATTAACAAGCGAATTATTTCGTTAATTCCCGAAAACAAACGATTTGATATGCCTGACCTGGTTCAGCGTCTTCTTTCAGAACATGCTCAGGTTGTGAGCTTTGAAAGCCAGGACCTTTGGTTTGACATTGGGACGATGGCTGATCTCGAAAAGGCTAAAGAGGAGTTTGAGCAGTTAGATCTACCTTGAAAAGGCTTATCAAAGTTCGGTGCTTTTTCCTGAAATGGGTGAAAAGGAGTGGAAGAATGGTATGAGAAAGGTATTGATCTTGGGAGGGTCAGGAATGTTAGGGCATACCCTCTTCCGCTATCTTTTCACAGGTTCAATGCCACAGCCCTCAAACAGGTCCCTTCTTGCGATTATTTCCCGTTTGAAGCGAGCAGACCAATAGGTTGGTCCGGTAAATATAGTAGTACGAGCTATTTGGTAAACCGAATCCCTGAGACCTTACTCCGCAAGTTCTTACACTGTGCGGATTTTTTCAAGTTCCCCCCCCCTCGTGGAGACCTAGTGCTTGGCGGCCATTGAAGCCGTTTTCAATCCTCAGGGGAGGGGATATTTTAGTCATGTGTTGTGATGGAATGTTCCATGTCTCGAGAAGGGAACTCCTCCTTTATATAAATAGGATATGTCCAACAAGGGGAACTGTTACCAGAATTAAGCCCAATTGAAGGTAACAAAATTAGGGCATGACCAATACAATGAGATAAACCATAATTCAGGAGGTTAGAGAATATATGCCTTATTTAACAACGGGGTTGTTGGATAATGCCACGGTTGAGGGCGTAAGACGGAGTTCAACGCTCTCGGTAAATCTGTCGAATGATGATACTTCTACAGTAGCAATTCAAGTTGAGGGGTTTTTTCAGAGTGAAACGACAAAAGTGAAGTATGTAGAAGAGTTTTTCACTCTTACAGCGGGAACAGTAGCCTTGAAGAATTATTTCGTCCCATTTAACGCCTTTGAGTTTGTATTCTTTGTTAGCTCAGAGGCCGTAGAAGTCTCTGTATGGAGCAAAGACGCTAATGGAAAACCCACCTCAGATCATTTGGTAGTGGTTGAAGCAAGCGCTTGAACAAGAAAGCTGTAAGCAAGACAAGTCTAAACTTATTATAAGTTGTGGATTTAATAAATTCGAAGGTAACGAAAATCGGACAAGTACAATACAATGTATAAACCCATAATTAAGGAGGTTAGAAAAAAATATGTCTTATCTAACAACGGGTTTGTTTGATAACACCCCGGTTGCGGGTGTTAGACCGAGTTCAACGCTCTCGGTAAATATATCGAATGATGATACTGCTATAGTAGATGTTCAAATTGAAGGATTTTTTCAAAGTGGAACGACAAAAGTTAAATATGTAGAGGAGTTGTTTACTCTTACTGCAGGTAGTGTGGCACGGAGAAACTATTTCGCCCAATTTGATGCCTTTGAGTTTCAATTCACTGTTAGTTCAGAGGCTGTAGAAGTCACTGCTTGGGGGAAAGACGCAACTGGAAATCTAACTACAGCCCATCGAGTAGTCGCCCAAGAAGTTAACCCATTCTAACGAGAAATTATTATAAATTAATAATGTAAGGAGACGAGAGGATGACTGAATTAACTACCGGATTAATCGAAAATACTCCGGTCGCCGGTGCAAGACCAACTTCAACGTTTACTCTAAGAATCACAAATGACGACACAGTTGCTGCAACTATTGAGATTATGGGGTTCCATTTAACGGGTATCACGAAGACCATGTATGTTTTGGAACCTTTCATATTGGACCCAGGGGAGGTAGCAACGAGAAACTATTTTGCTGAATTTGAAGCCTTTGAATTTCAATTCATCACCAGTTCAGACGCCGTGGAAATTTCGGCTTGGGGAAAAGGTGCCGCTGGGGATTTGACCGCAGCTCATCGCTTGGTACCTGCAGAACTTGATCCAATAGGGCCCAATGGAATCACAGGAGCAACAGGAGCAACAGGAACGGGATTAGCAGAATTTGCCAATATTTATAATTTGGGACTTCAAGTCGTACCGGTAGAAGGGGATATATTATTCAGTAATAACGGAGAAATTGTAGGTAGCATTACCCATGTACTGGGAACAGCTCCAATTATCCTTGGTACTGCCGGCACCTATTCTATATGGTTCAACGTTGCAGGTGTTGAACCAAACCAGTTTACTCTCTTCCAAAATGGCGTTGCTGTTGCTGGTGCCACCTACGGCTCCGGGGCAGGCACCCAACCGAACCCAGGTATGGTAATTATTACAGCTAACGCTGGTGATGTGTTAACCTTGAGAAACCATTCTAGTGCGGCGGCGGTTACCCTACAGACTCTAGCAGGCGGGACTGAAAGCAACGCAGATGCCTCTATCTTGATCGAAAAAATAAATTAGGGACAATGACTATAGCTATAACTTGAAATTAGTCACCTATATTTAAAGGAGCCTTCTCACAAACGAGAGGGCTCCTTCGTTTCTATTGATAAGTGGGATATGCTTCCACTTTTCAGCACGTTGAATACCATAGAGTATGACTAAAATCATAACTTTGAGGTGGTAGGAAAGAATGGCTGATAATTCCATAAGCATCAGTTTGTGTATGATTGTACGCAATGAGGAAGATACCATTGCTCGGTGCCTAGACTCAGTGAAGGGGATTCCAGATGAGATTGTAATTATAGATACCGGCTCCACAGACAGAACGAAAGAAATCGTGAGTAAATACACTGACCGGATTTTTGATTTTGCCTGGATTGATGACTTTGCGGCTGCCCGCAATTTTGCTTTTAGTAACGCAACTATGGATTATATTCTTTGGTTGGATGCAGATGATGTTTTAGCAGCCTCAGATCGTGAGCAGTTTTTAAGGTTAAAGAAAACCTTAGATTCGCATCTGGACATTGTAAATATGCCCTATCTTTTATCGTTTGACCAGTTTGGCAAGGTAACTTATAGTCTTAGAAGAAACCGCTTGGTCAAACGGAGTAAGAACTTTCGTTGGATCGGGGCAGTACACGAGTATCTGGAGGTTTATGGACCTGTATTAAACTCAGATATTTGTGTGACACACAAGGACATGGGCAAAGATGATTCTGATCGTAACTTAAAGATATACGAGAAACGCTTGTCCAAGGGCGAAGCTTTTTCCCCAAGGGATTTATACTATTATGCCAATGAACTGTCCGATCACCAATTGAATGAGCGGGCTATTGAATTTTACCAGAAGTTCCTCAAGACAGGGCAAGGATGGGTCGAGGACGTACTTGCTACGTGTGGAAAGCTGGCTGATTGTTTTCAGAGGTTAGGAGAAAAGGACAAAGAACTTGAATACATCCTGAAATCCTTTGAATATGCTAGCCCTCGGGCTGAGTTCTGCTGTCGTTTAGGACATTATTTCCTACGTGCTGGGCAATATGAGCAAGGGGTTTTCTGGTATAAATTTGCTACTCAATTGGAAAAGCCGATTGACTCCTGGGGCCCAAAGATTGAAGCTTGCTGGACGTGGTTGCCACATTTACAGTTGTGTGTTTGCTATGATCGCCTAGGTAAACATGAGTTGGCCTATGAGCATAATGAGATTGCTAGGAAGTATCGCCCAGAAGATACCCAGGTCCTTTACAATAAGAATTATTTGGAGGGTGTATTGGGATTAGGATCGGCCGACAAGAAAGAAATTGATAATGAGTAGTATTGAAATATTATTCCTGCATAGTAAAAGAAACGGGCCGAGCACTAACTCGACCCCGTTTCTTTTCTGTTTTGTCTTTCACTTGATAGAAAGAATCAGTTGCCCAAATTTCAGGAGATCCGCTAGGTTCTTCTCGATAATTCCCTGTACAATTCCTAAGTCAACTACCTGATAATTGTGGACAGCGATATTACGGAATCCAACCATTGCTTTTAGTTTCTGAGCGAGATGTTCGTCAATAATTCCAGCTTGCTGTAATAAATCAAAGGCTTCCCGACTTGACTGGGGAATACCTAGACTCTTCGAAGCCACCAGATGCATCGCAAGATCAATGCTTGCTTCACAAGATCGTTGAATATTGAGTATGATCGAATCTTGCTTCGTATAATTCTCCAGGTTCGAAAAATTCCTCTGGTACTCTTCCTGAATGCGACGAATGCAACGTTCAATAATCGCGACTTTATTGAAGATAACATCATCCACCATATACACTCCCCCTGGCAGAAATATTCCCGAGGATTTCTGCTCTTTCTTCATTAAGTAAGGCATACTCTTTAAGAGTCCGTATTTTTAATTCGGCCAGTTTCTTTGGGTCGTCGGAATAAATTACTTGACCTAAGCCAAGAATTTGTGCCTTGAAGACAGTGGATGATTGCCTGAAATCAATTAAATCAACTTCCCGGCCTACCTCTAAAACGAGTGCCTGAGCTAAGAGATAAAGATCATAGGACTTAACTTCTTTGGCACTAATAAAAGCAACATCAATATCGCTATCTTCCCGAAAATAACCCTTTACGGATGAACCAAAAAGAATTAAAGTATGGGGCTTTAATTCCTTTACAAGATACTCTTTAACTTTACTTAACGTGTTATCAGCGATATTCAACCTAGCCCCTCCCTGCATTTTTCGCTGGGATTCCGGTCCCCGTTATCTTCCAATATTTTCAATTTAATTATATCATAAAAATAAGTTGTCTTCCACCTTAAGAAAGTATTTACTAGGCGGAACATGCTTGAGAGCTGTCATTCACTGTCGTTCCGCGTAGGCGGCAGTTGGGAATGTGGAAATAAATGCTCCTCCAGTTTTAAAGCAGTAAAGACTTACAATAAAAGTAACTCTTTACTGCTTTTTTGGTATCATTTAAGGCTCATCAAGAAAGCTTCTACCTGATCTGCGGTGCGTTGCCATGACCAAGTTTGAGCGAGAAGATGGCCTGTGGCGGCTAAACGCTGACGTTCGGCGTCCTGTGTCAATAGGTGATAGATAGCTTCGCTTAGCTGTTCAATGTCACTAGGGGGAACTAACAAACAGTTTTCACCACTTTTAACATAATCACGATTTCCACCACAATCGGTGGTCACTACGGCCGTACCGCAAGCCATCGCTTCAAGGGGCGGTAGGCCGAACGCTTCAAAGTAAGAGGTGTATACAAAGAGGTCTGCTTCAGNNCACAGGGCTTGTAAACAGGGCGCTCTCTGGAATGGAAACAGTTAACTCAAAATTAACCTGATCCTTTAAACGGGTGACGGCTTTTAAAAAGTCTGCGCCCCCTTTCCAAGTATACCCAGAAGTAGGGTCGCGCATGATGTAAAAGATGTTCTTGCAGCCTGTTTGCTCGGATGGTTTAGGATAGGGATGAAAAACCGAAGTGTCTACTCCAGCGGAAATGACCGTACTTTCTAGGCCAGTTTCTTGGAGTATGAGTTGGCGGTGCCACTCCGATATAGACATGACTGGGGCGCCAATCAGATAGGTCTGTTTGGCTATTTCCGAATCGGGAACCCAGAGGGGTTCATACCCAAGACTGAGGCGTACTACCCGACCTTTTTGGGATTCCCAGGCTGGCCTAACAGTAGGATAGAAATTAGGCAGTATAAAATCGGCTGAAGGAATGGAGGAAGGGGTTAATTCTTTTACTC
>PKWS01000406.1 GCA_003132105.1 Desulfosporosinus sp. | reverse complement strand
ATCGTCTTTCTCCCTTTGATCCTTTTGTTTCTCGGACTAGGAGACCGTTCGAAGATTTTTCTCATTACGTTTATTGTCTTCTTTCAAATTTTAGTGACAACACGCGATGCTGTGCGTAAAGTACCGGCTGAAACGGTTTCCTCCCTACGTTCTCTAGGCGGAAACCGAGCTCAAGTGTACCGGTACGTGCTCTTGCCTGCGAGTTTGCCCGATGTTCTGACGTCTCTTCGCCTGAGCATGGGAACTGCGATTGCTGTTTTATTCTTCGCGGAGTCGTTTGCTACGACCGAAGGATTAGGTTATTTCATTATGGATTCGTGGAGCCGCGCAGCTCCTGATGAGATGTTTGCCGGAATTATTATGATGGCTCTACTCGGAGTCAGTTTATTTATTGTCGTAGATCTCTTGGAAACGATCTTTTGCCGCTGGCAGCATCTCAAAGGTGATCGCTAGAAATCCGTANNAAACGGAATTACCAGTGCGGCAGTAAAAGCAGTTCTTCAGGCTAGTGGAATGGAATATGAGTATGTTTCATTGACAGGGAAAAGAATTAACGGTTGTATAGGATGCACAGGTTGTGCAACAGATAATTTTTGCAAGGTCAAAGATGACTGGAATGAAATTGGGGAAAAGATGCTCAAAGCTGAGGCCATTGTATTTGGAGCACCTAATTACTATGGGACAATCAACGCCTTAGGTCACGCCTGTCTGGAAAGGACCTTTTGTTTTCGGCATAGAGATGTTTTTAGTTTAAAAGGTAAGTTAGGTGTAGTTGTGAGCGTAGAATATAGCAAAGAGTCACAAAACTCAGTTCAAACATTTATTACCAAAATGATGCAATCCAATATGATGGAGATAGTTGGTTCAGTTGCCGCACGTGGCTATTCCCAGTGTTACACTTGTGGGTATGGGGCAAGTTGTAGTATTGGCAATGTGGTTAAGGACCACGGATTTCTCGACGAAATTAAGAGTGAACATTGTCCTCCCCGTTTTGATCAACAAAAGGATGCAATCGATCAAGCTTATAAGGCAGGCCTACTATTAGGCTCCGAACTTAAGAATAAGACAAAGGGTTGATGGTGATACCATATTACTATTAATAATTATTTATAGGATGAAAAGGAATAGACAAAACCTACCAGCTTACATTCACTGTACTTGGATATATTAGAATTAGAATGGTAGTGAACTTCCTGAAGTGATTGTGCACAACCTCAAGAAGTTAATCCGATCCATTTAAAATAACCAAAAGGGGGAGCTTAACGGCTCTCCCTTTTTACATATTTATGAAGTAACATAAGCGATTATTTCATCTACTTTATTCACTTTACCTGACGGGTTATAGGGTTAGCCCTGACGGTCAGCCCCCACTTTATTATCCCACTATAAAATTTGCAAGAAGGCAAAGCCACTCTTAGAGAGTAACTTTGCCTTCTTAGTTAAGCACATTTTTTCTATTGACGATGAGACACTCTATCTTAAAACTTTGTCATCGCATTCTGGAGTATCGGTAATCCATAATATACAAGAGCCATAATAACAGCAATCATAATGGCCAATTTGAATAACTTTTTCAGAATAAAACCTAAAGCAAGGATCCCTAAACCAATGATCAGTATTTGTTGTAAACCTAGCCCAGCAAAATAATTCATCAAATATCTCCTCTTTCCCTGTACAAGTTAAGCTTATCTCTCGTTATTTTGAATTGACCTTTATTTAACGGCATACATAGGTTCTTTCAATAAAATATACCAAAATACCTTTAATTTTGTCAAGGCTTTAGCTCTACTCCGTTTCCATCAGGTGCCTTGAAGAACTCTCGACTGCCGCTCTCGTGGAACTTCTTATGTACGGAATGGGTTATGGTGGCGTTGGACATGGCNNCTTTTCAGATTTTGGCATTTACTTTGGTATTTTCAAATGAGCGACAAAACGTTATACTATAATGGAGTTTTATTTCTAAGGAGATGAATTTGAATGCAGATTAATATTACTGACCAAGCTATTGATTTTCTCCATAAAACTAAAAAAAACGAGCTATACATCGAACTTATTGAGATACAACAATGTTGCATTCCGCTCGTTGTTCCCCCGATTGTGCGGAAAGGCCGACCGAGCAAACCAGACTTGTTCCACAAGTTTGAGGTTAATGGAATGACTGTTTATTATGACCGGAGGCTGATTCAAAAAACGGAAATAACAGTTGAGGCTCAAGGTATTGGCTTTGTCAAAGGACTCATAGTTGCAGATTGGGAAATCAAATACTAAAAACCCCAAATAGAAAAAGGTGGCTTATGAAGTCACCTTTTTCTATTTTCTCATTTTCGCTTATATCGGGGTGAGAACTATTTTTTGAAAATATTTTTAAAATACGTAAAGTTACTTAACGATAAAAAAGGATGGTGCAAGGCGTTCACCGTATTGACTCGACGGGTGATTAACAATTTGTTTGTCATAATAGAGAACGGTTGAGGCTCCACCGTCAAGATTAGCGACGTTATAGGCGCCGTATTCAAGCATGATATCCTGTACTTCTTTTAATGTTGCGCCTATGGAATTAATTTGGCGTCCGTCGATGACCAGCATCAATATAGTACCGTCCCGGGTTTGTCCAATTGCCGTCCTTGGCGCAATGCCCCATCCCCCATCTCCATGTGTGATTGACGGCTTACCATTGACGACAAGAAAAGGTCTGAATGTGACTGCATCCCGTATGCCCAACTCCTTGATTTTAGCCTGAGTATAATGACCAAGGATTAGGACATTGTTAAGGTCCAGACCGATAATATCATACGTTGTCATTGGATCTTTGTAAAGAATACTACCGCCTGAGATGAGGATACCCAAAGGGTGACCGCCGTTTCCGCTTCCCTCTGGGTCATTAAACGCCCCCCCGTTGATAACTGCGACGGCCCCAGTCTCCTTGGCAATGTCTTCTGCCCTTTCTCCCTTCGTGTTTAGATAACGCGTAGCCGCCACCTTGACTCGTGCAGGATTATTGACCTTAAGCAAGTATCCTTTAAACCCCTTCTGACTGACATCGATGAGTTCCGTACCATTATTGCTGCCGCTGCTGAGCCCCGTACCACCGTTATTGCTACCGTTGCTGAGCGCATTAATATCCGAAGGATTAGAGTCGCCTAGAATAGCGGCCTCATTGCTTTGTTGTATTTTTTTGATCTCTGCATCACTGAAAAACCAAGTCGCCAAGTACTGGTGGTTCATGGTCGTCATGGCACTTGTCACCCACAAACTGCGCAGCATCTCAAAAGGTTGAAAAGATGCGTAAAGGAAGCCCATAAATAAACTGAAAGGGATTATGAAAAGACACACAATCCATGCAATAAGCCGCTTTACCCGCGTTTTCTTCCGGCTGTAATCGTAGACCTCTGTAGACTTGGTAATGCCTGTACTACCCATGTTACCTCCATCATTCAAAAATTACATTATTCGTCAATTTCTATAACAATATTAAGTTATTGAAGGAAGTTTTGATATAGAAACTAATTCGTGTCCAAGCTGAAGTAAATTCATGGGGGTTCCAACGTCTAACTTCCCCAATTCAGGACTACCGAGAATCCGGGCATTTTCATGAGTTGCCATTCGGTAGACTTCCAACTTTGGAATTCCTGCTTGAACCATCCAGTCCATCTCATCATACAGGCTATCTGCGTGCGGTACTCGATAAGCTCCGGCATCTGTGCCAACACCCAGTCGGACTTTTAAATGATAGGCCTCGTGGATTTTAGCAAATTGTGCCTCTAAAATCCGTTTCAAAGTATCTATTTCATGAGAAGAGTAACGATCAGTTGGATATTTTATGAGATTTCCAATCGGGGCAACCGTTGGGACCCAAGCAATCCCTTTTTCTCTCATCCGCTCAAGTTGTCCGGTCGTCATATAATATCCGTGTTCAATCGAATCAACCCCAGCTGCAATTGCCACAGAAATTCCCTCTTCCCCACTGGCATGCGCCATGACAGGTATTCCACGTCCATGGGCCGCCTCGACGAACTCTACTAGATCCTTAACCGCCCACTGGGTTGGACCTACCCCCTGGAAATCATCAAACCTGATCAGTCCGGTCACGACGACTTTGAGTTGGTCTAGGCTATGGTCGAAAAAGTTCCTCTCCTTTTCCCGCCACTCTAAGATATCCTTAAAGCCACGACCCAGAAAACGACCATACATTCCCTCTCGATGCACAGCCTCATGCACGGATATGACACTAGGTCCTGACCAAACTCCTTCATTGACCTTGTTTTTTGCCCTCCAAGAAAAGCCTGGTAAGTCACCGCCATCTCGAATAGCCACAATTCCCCTCTCCAGATAACGTCGCAAAAATCCTTGGATGTTTTCCTCGATCAAGCAAGGCTGAGCCCAATTTTCTAAGCACTGATAAAAATCAAGGCTGTCTAAAGCTAAATGCACATGGGCATCTATCCATCCGGGCAAGAGGGAATAGGAATCCCAAAGCTGTATTCTTTTAGGATAACTCTCTAAATGAGCCAAAGGCTGCAAGGAGTTGACCTTGCCTTCCTTCCATTTTAAAAGTACGGACTGAGAGCACAAACCCAGTTCAGGGCTCCAATACCCTGCGACGACCGCTTCTCCTTCATAAGGAATCTCTAAGATTTTTCGCTCTGCACTGCATGAAATATACATTGCCTATACATCTTGCAAGTATTTCAAGGTTGTTGTTATAACATCCATAACCATATCTGCTTCCCTTCATAAGTGTAAAAATGGTCGCACAATAATTACACATACACTATAGATTACACGCAGTTGCAATTTTGATTCTCATCGCATTAGGCGTTATATTCTAAAAATCGCTTGTAAATAAATTGTAAAAAAGAAAATTGAAATAAATCTTAAAAGGCTACACTTCACAAAGTGGTAGCCTTTTAAGCAACTGTTAGTATCTGGACGTACCCTTCGGTACCATTCACACTATTTGTCCATCTCCATAAACCATATACTTAATCGTGGTCAATTCCTTCAGCCCCATTGGCCCACGGGCATGCAACTTTTGAGTACTAATCCCGATTTCCGCTCCAAAGCCAAAACGTCCCCCGTCCGTAAAACGAGTCGAGGCATTCACATAAACTACGGCAGCATCAATTTCCCTCAAGAACCGTTGGGCCCTTGTATAATTCTCTGTGATGATCGTTTCAGAATGTTTCGTACTGTATTGATAAATGTGATCGAGTGCCCCATCAAGGTCTGGCACGACTTTAACACTTAAAATAAGGTCAAGATGTTCTGCCACCCAATCTTCCTCAACAGCAGGAACGGCATAAGTCAAGATTTCGCACGTTTTTGGGCATCCTTTTATTTCAACGTGGTATTTATTGAGTTCTTCTCCTATCAAGGGAAGAAATTCTTCTGCAATCGCTTCAGCCACGAGCATAGTTTCCAAGGCATTACAGACCCCAGGACTTTGAGTCTTGGCATTAATGACAATAGGAATTGCTTTTTCGTAATCGGCCTCTCGGTCAATAAACGCATGACACATTCCTGTTCCGGTTTGAATTACCGGTACGGTGGCATTTTGCACCACGCTCTGAATCAGCCCAGCTCCCCCTCTTGGGATAATGACATCCACATAATCATTCATCCGCATCAGTTGTTGGACCCATTCTCGACTGGTCTCTGTAATCAGCTGGATACATCCTGACGGCAAACCGCTCCCTTCGGCGGCTTCCGCAATCACTCTTGCTAAAACCTTATTACTCTCTAGTGCCTCTGATCCACCCCTCAGAATCACCACATTGCCGGATTTCAAACACAAGGCTGCCGCATCGACTGTCACATTGGGTCGCGCTTCATAGATCATCGCCACAACCCCTAGAGGGACACGAGTCTGCTGAATACGAAGTCCATTCGGGCGCGTCCACACTTCCCCTTCTCCCACGGGATCTCGTAAGGCAACCACTTCTTTAAGTGATTGACTGATGTGTGCAATGCTCGCCGAAGTAAGGCTCAAACGATTAACAAGACTTTTCTTAAGCCCTTTCTCTTCTGCAGCTTGAACATCTATTCTATTCGCCTCAAGTATTTCTTGCTCATTCGTTATAAGGGCTTCCGCCATCGCCAGCAGGGCGTTGTTTTTAGACTCGGTACTAGCAAAAGCCAATTGACGAGCCGCTTGCTTTGCTCTACGCCCAATCTCCAGTAATTCCGGGTGAAACACCA
>PKWS01000082.1 GCA_003132105.1 Desulfosporosinus sp. | reverse complement strand
GCCGCTCCATCCAGAAGTGTTTCGACAAACCCTTTAATGGAGGTCAGCGGAGTTCTTAACTCATGAGAAACATTGGCGACAAAGTCTGTCCGCATTTGTTCAAGTCGCCGAAGCTCCGTAACATCATGCATTACGATGACTGCGCCTCTTATTTGACCCTGCCCACTTAAAATTGGGTTGATCTGGCTTTGAACCGTCCTTTGGGCAATATGGGTTTCCCGCGTAGCTGAAAGCTGATGCCCTGAAAGCACCTTGCGGATTAAATTCTCCAATTCCGAATCATAAGTCAGCTCCAACAGATATTTCAATTCTCTATTCGTTCCTTGACGTTCAAAAATCCTCTCAGCTGCTGAGTTCACCAAAACAACCCGTCCCACATGATCCACTGCCACTACGCCTTCTTGCATTCCCGCCAAAATAGTCTCCATCTTGTGAGCTTCCTGTGTTCCATTTTGAACAATCATTTCTACGTGATGGGAAAGGCTATTCAGTTCCGTTGTAAATTGCCCGAGTTCATCGTTCGAATCCGATAAATGAATATGTTCAAAATCTCCCCTGGCAATCCTTTGAGTCGCAAAGTGAAGCTTCTCCATCCGCCGAGATAATTGGCTAGTGTAGAAGTAAACAACTCCTGCAGGGAGACACACTGCTAAAAATATAACTCCAAAATCAATTTGTTGCGTATCAGAGGCTATCCTCACGCTCTCTCCAACCCAAAATAGAAGAAGAGAAAGCCCAGTCATCACAATAAAAAGTCCAGTTAATCGCCATTTTATACTCATCATCGTCGTCCTATCCTTTAAAGCGGTAGCCAATCCCGCGAAGTGTCTCAATATATTCGGGATTGGAAGGATCTCTTTCCACTTTCAGACGCAGGTGACGTACGTGAACATCAACCGTTCGAGTATCCCCATCATATTCATACCCCCAAATTCGTTCCAACAACTCGTCCCGAGAATATACCTTCCCCGGGTGAGCAGCCAAAACGCGTAGAAGTTCGAATTCTTTTGGCGTTAACTCAGTTTCCTCTCCCCGCACGTGAACACGAAACCCTGTTACGTCAACCCGCAACTCTCCACGAATAATAATTCTAGCATCCGCCTCCTCCTGCGAATTCGGGCGACGCAAACGAGCTTTAATCCGTGCTAACAATTCACGCGGGCTGAACGGTTTGGTCATATAATCGTCTGCCCCTAGCTCCAGTCCTAAAACCTTGTCAATCTCCTCACCCTTGGCGGTTAACATAATGATGGGGATTTGCTGGAATTTCGGATTAGACCGAAGTTTCCGACAAACCTCTAAGCCATCCATTCCCGGTAGCATCAGATCAAGCACAATGAGGTCAGGTTGATCATTTTTCACATGCTTTAATGCTTCCTGACCATCCTTCGCTACACAAACAAGGTACCCTTCCTTTTCCAAATTGAATCTGAGAAGTTCTTGAATCGGTTCCTCATCATCAACCACTANNGATCCATCCTGCCATCCGTCCCGTATGAGGTCCATCCCGTCGATGAGAAAAGAACCATTCAGGATTGTCTGCAGTACAGGTCGCTACCACCTCAATATTTTCCGATCGCACGCCTTTTTCCAAAAGCGTAGTTCTGTTAGCCTCCCATAAATCAAGAAGATAATGTTCATCCTCTTGCCTAGACAGAAAAGGTGTCTCGCCAAAATTTGCACGAAACTCCGCTGCTACACTTTCATCCACGAAGTAACAACACGGCCCAATGCTTGGTCCGATCGCTACCCAGGCATTTTCAGTTCGTCCTCCAGCTTTTTCTAAACACTCCAAGACCTTTTGCCCTATCTTATGGACAGTTCCTTTCCAACCAGCGTGCGCAATTCCAACCGCCCGAATATCTGGGAAATAGAAGAAAAGAGGGACACAATCTGCAAAAAAGCTCATCAATCCAACGGCACTCTGAGTGACTAATCCGTCGACAGCTGGGATTGCAGTCTCCAATTCACGAATCCCACGGCCCCCATCATTCTCACCCACCCAAAACACATTCGTACCATGAACCTGTTCACCGACTGCCACCCTCGACCAGGGAACCTCCCATTGATCTAACCAACGCTTTCTGTTTTCCAAAACCGCAGTGGGGTCATCACCTACATGAAGCCCTAAATTGAACGTATCGTAGGGAACCTGGCTTACTCCTCCAACACGAGTCGAGAATCCCAAGTCAACCCCTTCAGCTTGCCATTTTGGAAGGGTTAAGTAGTTTGAACTTCCTTTTTTTTGCCATTCCCAGCTCATCCCTCTAACTCCTTCGCTTTTCTTTAAATATACCATTTAATATCCCAGAGGACAAACTTGCTATTGAAGTTACATAGACAGAAAGTATATAACTGACAATTATACTTTCTGTCTAGTATAAAGAAAACTTACTTCAGGTGGAGTTTTAACTCCATCTGAAGTTTAGTTGAACTTATCCAGGGGCTTAGCGCCACTTATCCCCCGACGGTCATGGACGATCTAGTGTCGCTGTAGCCAAGGA